>JANMPL010000030.1:0-7429 GCA_031369845.1 Chloroflexota bacterium | reverse complement strand
ATCTCCGAGCTGGCCCCGACCGGGACCGCAGGGTCCGCGCTGTCCTTTCAGCTCGCGAGCGGCTTCATCCTGACGGGCGTCACGATCCTCGGGATCGGGCTGCTCGATCCGACGGACGCCAACACCTGGCGGATTGCCTTCTGGTTGCTGGCGCTCGGTCCGGCCGTAGGTATCGTCGCGATGTGGCGGCTCCGGCGCCGGCCCGACGCGACGAAGATGGCGAACGGCAACCGTTGAGCAGGACAGATACGACGGCTCGCGTGTCGTTAGGGATGTGATTGCGCCGCACCTACGGCGGCCGCGCCGATACCTGGATCCTCGCCGATGGCGTGGCCCGCCAGCTGGTCGAGTTTCGGACGCCGGCTGGTCGCACGTACTGGCGGACTGCGAGCTCGATGCGGCCCGAGGTCTGCCCGCCCGAAGTCGACGAAACCGCGAGACCAGCCGCGCCGACGCCCACGATCGACCCTGCCGACCGGAGAATCGAGGTCAGCCTGGAGCAGTTCCGCCGGGCCTGGAACGACGCCGAGCCGTCGCTCGTTATCGACGCCTTCGAAATCGCCGAGACCAGGATCGACAACTTCTTCCATCACGAGTTCTACTTCGGCCTTGGGGTGCACGGCCAGGTTTGGCCCGACCAGACGCTCAAATCGGTCTTCGTGGACGGCGAGCCCGGGATCATTGGGACCTACGAGGTCGACGAGACGGAACTTGCCCAAATGAAGCGGGCAATGGCCGCATTGATCCGAGCCGCCGCCCCGGCGATGAGCGACGCGGAGGTGCGTAGCGTGCTGGACGAGCTTGGCGTGCCGACGCTCGCGGCAGGTGAGGCAACGCGCCGAACCGTTCGGACCCACGACCTGGCGATCTTCCTGTTTGGGAACGGACTGCCAGACTGGACACTCCGGATCCAGGACGCGGACGACCCGGAGTCGTGAGGGCACGGGAAGGCCCGGGAGTCGGCCGGCTCCGATACCCTGCTGGCGTGATTCCCGACTGGGCCGCCGCCCTCGAGCCCGCCGCATCCGATATCGTCGCCGCCTGGCGGGGGATCGAGGCGGAGCAGTTCCTGAGTGTCCGCCGCGAGGTCCGGCGGCGCGCCGGGAGGGACTCGGCAGCTGGGATCCTCGCCCAGCTCGAGGCGGTCGTCGTCGCCCTCCAGGCAATGGTCGATTCGCTTCCGGACGAGGCTCTCATCTTGCCCGGCGGCGAGGGGGACTGGAACGTCGCCCAGACGGTCGGCCACATTACGATGTCGCGGGCAGGTCTCGCGCTCGCCGCCGGGCTGGCTGCGTCCGGACGCTGGCCGCCAGACGCGCCAACCGTGATCCCGGGCATCCCCGGCCCGACGGACGTCGACCGCGTCGACCTCGCTCGGAAGCTCGGCCAGAGCCAGCGGATCATCGCCCGCTCCGCTGCCCAGATCGCCGGCCGCGAGGAGGAGCCATGCCCGCTCGACCATCCGCTGGTCGGACGCCTCCGCTGCGGCGAATGGCTGCTCTTCGCCGGCGTCCACGACCTCATGCACCTCGAGCAGCTCCATGCGATCGCCGACGGCCTCACACGGGACCAGGCCGCTCCGGTCGGGGAGCCGCCGGGGTAGACTCGCCTCACCGCTCCAGGAGGCGTTCGTGATCGATCAGACGCAGGCCAGCTCAACCGCGAAGCGGCGGATCTTCCATTCGAAGGTCGATTCGATCCGTCCGACCTACGGCTTCGATGACGTCTCGCTGGCGCCCGGCACGAGCACGGTCGAGCCCGCCGACGTCGAGCTGAGCATCGAGCTCTGCGGCATCCCCCTCGCGATCCCGATCCTCGCCGCCGCGATGGATGCGGTCGTCGACGCCCGCTTCGCCGGTGAGCTTGCCCGTTTGGGTGGTCTCGCGGTCCTCAATCTCGAGGGCGTTCAGACCCGCTACGACGAGCCCGACGCCGTCCTCGCCAGGATCGCAGCGGCACCCGACGACGAGGTCCAGGACGTCCTCGCCGAGGCCTATGCCGCGCCGGTCCGTGACGAGCTCGTGGCCCGGCGGATCGCCGAGATCCGGGCGACAGGTTCGCGGGCCGCGGTAGCGGCGACCCCGGCGTCGGCTCGTCGATTTGGGCCGTTCTGTGCAGAGCACGGCGCGGACCTGTTCCTCGTCCAGTCGCAGGTCAGCAGCGCCCGCCACCTCGCGACCGGCTACGACCCGCTGTCCCTCGAGGAGTTCACCCGGTTCATGCCGATCCCCGTCGCGGTCGGGAACACGACGAACGCTGAGGCGGCCTTCGCCCTGATGGAGCAAGGCGCCGCGGCTGTCTTCGTCGGTGTCGGGCCAGGCGCCGCGTGCACAACGCGCGAGGTCCTCGGGATCGGGGTGCCTCAGGTCACCGCGATCAGCGATGTCGCCGCGGCCCGCGACGCCTACTTCGCGGAGACGGGCCGCTATGTCCCCGTCGTTGCCGACGGTGGGATGCGCCGTGGTGGTGAGCTTGCCAAGGCGATCGCGGCCGGAGCCGACGCCCTGATGATCGGATCGCCGCTCGCCCGCGCCGAAGAGGCCCCGGGACGCGGCGCGAATTGGGGGATGGCGGCGCCCTCGCCGACCCTGCCGCGCGGGACGCGGATCCGGGTCGGGACGACCGGGACGCTCGAACGAATCCTGTTCGGTCCGGCCCACGTGACCGATGGGAGCGAGAACCTGGCCGGCGCACTCCGCCAGTCGATGGCTGCCCTCGGGGCGCGGACGATCGCCGAGATGCAGCAGGTCGAGATGGTCTACGCCCCCTCCGTCCAGACCGAGGGCAAGTCTTGGCAGCGGAGCCGCTGAAGCCGCTCCGGTGAGCGCGGGCGATGTTGGCGAGCAGCTCGCCGGCTGGGGCGTGGTCGCGATCGTCGAAACCCGTGGCCGCGTGACCGGGCGCGTCGCTCGAGCCGCGGTCGGGTTCGTCGAGGAGCCGGACGGTGCGCTTCTCGTCGCGGCCGGCGAGCCCGACGCGGATTGGGCGCTGAACCTCGAGTCGGATCCGGAGTGTGGCGTGACGATCGGCGAGCGATCCGCGCGCTTCCGGGCCGAGCCGCTCGTTGGGGCGGAGCGGAATGCGGCGATCACCGGGCTGATCCTGCGGTACGGCACGCCGTCGGAGGGGCTGGGCCGCGGGCCGGTGTTCCGGCTCCGCCCGGGAGCCGGCTTCGGCCGTGCCGATTCACCCGCCGATCCGCCGGCAGATCCGCCCGCCTGACCCTCGGCGGGCCTGGGTGGTTCGCCGACGCACCCCCACTCGTACGTCATCCGTCGCACGCAGATCCATACCTTCGGACGATGGCGGGCACCGCGGCGCCGGTGCATCGTTCGGTTACGGCAACCGCCGTGGCATGAGGGATGGATCGATGGACCCGCTCGGGACCCTGATCATTTCACTGGGAACGCTGATCGTGATCGATCTCGCCGCGCTCCGGCTCGGCCGATCCGCACGACCGCGACCCCGCGTCAGGACCGCCCGCCAGCGCTGAATTCCTCGCCGGAATTTCATACGGACGTCGATCGGACTCCCTCCTCCTTCCGATCCGATGACCAGCCGAAGCGGCGCCGACACTCTCCCTCGGCGCCGCTTCCATTTGCGCACGCGTGTCGGCTTCGCGACACCCCGGCAACGTTTCGATGAGTCGGTACGTCAACAGTCGTACGAAGAACCTGCCGGAAGCCGATGCATCTGCAAGGTCCGGCGGCCTACCTTCCGATCATCAAGGTCCGTTCAGACGGGCCATAGGGGAATGGAGATAGAGCGTGATGGAGAGCCAGCAGACGGAGACGGAGCGATACGTCGCGACGGACCAGCCGGCTCGTCGCGCGTGCCTCGTCGCCGGGTGCACATGCAAGGACGCGAATCGTGTCGCATCGTCGAGCAGCATTCTTCGCCGCATGGGCGAAGGACCACGGCGAGACCGCGAACCGGACCGTAAAGCCCGATCCGACCTGGAGCTTCACCTTCTTTCAATCGCCGGCCGCTTGATTCCTCCTCGCGACCGGAACAACTGAATAACAACCGAAGAACAACCGAATACGCAGCACTGATCGACGGCCGGCAGCCACGTGGCGCCGGCCGTCATCGCGTTCCCGACCTAGACTCCCGCGGTGACCGATGAGATCTCGCTGTACGAGGCGGCCGGCAGGATGCCGTTCTTCGAGGCCCTCGTCGATCGCTTCTACGAAGGCGTCGCCGCCGACGCAGACCTTCGGCCGATCTACCCGGAACCCGACCTCGCCGGGGCGCGCCATCGGTTGACGCTGTTCCTGGCCCAGTACTGGGGCGGACCCTCCACGTACGTCCTCGAGCGCGGCCACCCGCGTCTGAGGATGCGACACGCGCCGTTCGCGATCGGCCCCGCCCAGCGCGACGCCTGGTTGGGCCACATGCGGGCCGCGATCGTGTCTGTCGCGCCCGAGCCGGAGATTGCTGCCCGCCTCGAGGCCTACTTCGGGATGGCCGCGGAAGCGATGCGGAATCGCGCCTGAACTCCCCGCGACCTGACACGGACCACGGCATCGCCGAGGCGCTTTCGCTCGGCGGTCTCGTCGCCGTCGCTCTCGCCCTGGCGCTGCTGATCTCGGTGCTTCCGGGCTTCGCTAGCGTTCCGGTCGACAGTCAGGTCATGCCGGCACCTACGCCCCCACCTGCCCCGTTCGCCCTCGAATCTGCGCGCTGAGGCAACCCTCGTCAGGGATACCGACGGGTACACTTGAGGCCGGAGGACGGTAGCGAAGCGGAGGACGCGATCGACGATGGCGGAGGCGACCACGGACGAGCCGAGTCAGCCAGCCGGGCGCGTGGCCGGCGACGACGGCGCCAATGAACGGGGGAAGACCGTCCATGGTGAAGCGGCCAACGCTGGGCACCGTGTCCTGGCTCCCGATGATGCGGAGGTAGAGGCCTACCTCGAAACGGCGCTCAAGGCGCCACCGCCCGACCGGACTGATGACGTCCGACCGATCGAGCCCGACACGATCGTGGTCCTCGACTTCGGCAGCCAGTTCGCCCAGCTGATCGCCCGCCGCATTCGGGAGTTGAACGTCTACTCGGAGCTCCTTCCCCACGACACACCGTGGGCGGAGATCGAGCGACGGGCCCCGAAGGGAATCATCCTGTCGGGCGGTCCGAATTCCGTCTACGACGACGACGCCCCTCGGCCAGACCCCGCGATCTGGGGCGGCCAGATCCCTGTCCTCGGGATCTGCTACGGCGCCCAGCTCATGGCCCATGAGCTGGGTGGCGATGTGCTCCCGGCGTCGAAACGGGAGTACGGCCCGGCGACCGTGACCGTCACGGACGATGACGGCCTGTTCGCGGGGCTCGATCCGAATCAGCCGGTCTGGATGAGCCACGGCGATTCGATCACCCGCCTGCCGGCGGGCTTCCGGGCGACGGCCGAGACCGATTCCTCGCCGTTCGCCGGCCTCGTCGATCACTCCCGCAATCTCTACGGGATCCAGTTCCACCCCGAGGTCGTCCACACCCCCCGCGGCCGCGACGTCCTTCGCAATTTCGTAGTCGGGCTTGCGGGCGCCAGCCCGACCTGGACGCCGGCCAACTTCATCGACCAGACCGTGGCCGATATCCGCGCCCGGGTCGACGCCCATGCCATGGCGACCGGTTCGGACGGGCTCGTCATCTGTGCGCTCTCGGGCGGCGTGGACTCGGCCGTGGCGGCGGCCCTCGTCCATCGCGCCGTCGGCGATCGGCTGACGTGCATCTACGTCGACCACGGGCTCATGCGCAAGAAGGAATCGGAGCTTCTGCGCGAGACGTTCGCCGAGCATCTCGGGATGCGTCTCGTGATGGTCGACGCGCGGCAGCGGTTCCTCGCCCGCCTTGCCGGCGTCGAGGACCCGGAGCAGAAGCGCCGGATCATCGGTGACGAGTTCATCCGGGTGTTTGAGGAAGAGGCGACCAAGCTCGGCCGGATCGACTTCCTCACCCAGGGCACGCTCTATCCGGATGTCATCGAGAGCGCCACATCGGAGACCAAGGCCGCCCAGAAGATCAAGACCCATCACAACGTCGGGGGCCTGCCGGCCGACCTGCGCTTCAAGCTCATCGAGCCGTTGCGGTATCTCTTCAAGGACGAGGTCCGCACCGTCGGGATCGAGCTTGGACTGCCGGAGGCGATCGTCCTCCGCCAGCCCTTCCCGGGCCCGGGACTCGCGATCAGGATCATCGGCGAAGTGACCGCGGAACGGCTCGACACCCTTCGCGAGGCCGACTGGATCGTCATCGATGAGATCAAGGGGGCCGGCCTCTACCGCACCCTATGGCAGAGCTTCGCGATCCTCACGCCGGTCCGGTCGGTCGGCGTGATGGGCGACGGCCGAACCTACGCCAACGTCGTGGCCGTGCGGGCGGTGACGTCGGAGGACGGCATGACCGCCGACTGGGCCAAGCTGCCGTACGACGTCCTCGGCAAGATCTCGAGCCGGATCGTCAACGAGGTCTCAGGCGTCAACCGCGTCGTGTATGACATCTCGTCGAAGCCCCCCGCGACCATCGAGTGGGAGTAGCAGAGCGCCACCCAGTCGCCCGAATCCTCCCCTGACCTTTGGAGTATTCCGCACTAGCATTGACGCGGTAGAGTGTCAGGCATGCTGGATGACGTGACGACGGACGCGTCGGCGCCGCTGCCTCGATGCATGTGGTGCTCGGCCGAATTGCCCTCGGACTCCGAAGTCACCTGCCCGTCGTGTGGTGCGACCCTGATCGGCGAGGGCGACAATCCGGTACCCGGCGTGACCGCGATCGACGCCGAGGCGATCGTCCGCGGGGCGCGCGCGACGCGACCGAAGCCCCGGAGCCGGTTGATGTCGTGGATCAGTGGCGAGTACGACGAAGAGGCGGAAGAGCCCGCGCCTCCCGGCTCGCTGTCGCCCCCACCGCCCGAGGTCCGGCGCGAAATGCTTCGCCTCGAGCTCGAGGCCCAGGTCGCGAACCTCCAGGCCGAAGCCGGCGCGATGGCCGCTGAGGCTGCCGTGGAGTCCGGCATCCCGATCGACCTTGGCGCCACCGAGCCCGAGACAGGCGCGACCCCGACCGTCGACGCCGCTCCGGCCATCGACGCCGCCGCAGTGAATGGCGCGGCGTCGGTCAACGACGTTGCCCCGGCCGCGGACCGCGACGCCGCCACGGACAATCCGACCGTCTGACGCGACGGGCTATCCTGCGCCCGTGCCAGATCGACTCCCACCGCCCGGTCCGTCCTTCCTGCGCGAGCACGAGGTCCGTGTCGGTGACCGTCTCCTGCGGGCCGGTATGAGCAGGCCCTCAACGACCGACGACGGCTGGTGGCTGGCCCTCCTTTGGATCGCCGACGATGAGGGTGTCGTCGCCATGCGCGACCTCGCCTCGCCGGCCGGCCCACCGGCCGATCCTCCCCTCGCGCGCCTCGGGCCGTCGTTCG
>JANMPL010000003.1:0-4776 GCA_031369845.1 Chloroflexota bacterium | reverse complement strand
GTGATCCCGGACCAGTTCGTTCGCTATCTCGCGGCGACGGTCCAGGGCGATCTGGGGTTCTCGTTCCGTGGTCGGCCGGTCGTCGACATCCTTGCTCAGCGCATCTGGCCGACCGTGATCCTCTTCGGCCTCGGTGAGCTCGTGGCGATCGTCATCGGGCTCGCGCTGGGAGCGTATTCGGGCTGGCGGCGCGGGGGGCCGATCGATTATTTGGGCAACGGCGTGTCACTTGTCCTCTACTCGACGCCCTACTTCCTGATCGGGATGGCCCTGCTGCTCATCTTCGCGACGGGCCTCGGCTGGTTTCCGACGTACGGGATGATGACCGCGGGCGAAGCACATGCCGGGCCAATCGACGCCTTGGTCGACTTCCTGGCGCATCTCGCCCTGCCGCTCACGGCCGTGAGCATCGGGCTCATCGGTCAATACGCGATCGTCATGCGGGCATCGGTCGTCGAGACCCTGTCCGAGGACTACGTGACGACCGCCCGGGCCATGGGCCTGAGCGACGGCCGTATCCTCCGCCACCATGCCCTCCCGAACGCGCTGCTACCGACCGTGACGCTGATCGCAATCAATCTCGGTTACATCATCGCCGGGGCAATCACGGTCGAGATCGTCTTCAACTGGCCCGGCCTCGGGACCCTGACCGTCGAGGCGCTGGGGGCTCGTGACTACGGGATTCTCCAGGGGATTTTTCTCCTCCTGAGCGTCGCGGTGGTCCTGGCGAATCTCGTGGCGGATCTCGTCTACGGCCTGCTCGATCCGCGGGTGCGCGCGTGACCACGCCGCTCGCCGCCGCCGAGAGCCTCGCCGCCGGCCGAGGCCGGACCCGTTTCGCGTCCTCGTCGGATCTTCTCCGCCGGCTCGTTCGTCGGCCCGACGGCCTGATCGGGTTCGTCGTCCTCATCGTCTTCGCGGTGCTGGCCATCATCCCGGACCTCATCGTCGGTCCGCTCCAGACCGCGATCACCGCCGAGGGGCCGCGGCTCGGGGCGCCGTCGGCCGCGAACCTCCTGGGCACCGACGAGCTCGGTCGCGACATCGTCAACCTGACCGTCCACGCGACGCGAATCTCGATGGTCATCGGGCTCCTCGCGACGATCATCACGGTCTTCATCGGGGCGTTTCTGGGCATCGTCAGCGGCTACGTCGGCGGCCGCCTCGACGCAGCGCTCATGCGAATCGCCGACTTCTTCCTCGTGATCCCGACGTTCGTCCTCGCGATCATCCTGACCTCGATCATCCGGGACCTGGCCGGGTCCGGGGCCCGCGAGGTGTTCGGGATCCGGTTCGGCCTGATCGCGATCGTCTTTGTCATCGGCATCACGAGCTGGTCCTCGACCGCCCGCATCATCAGATCGCAGACGCTCTCGCTCAGGGAGCGCGCGTTCGTGGACCGGGCAAGGGTGATCGGGGCGGGCGGCGGCCATATCATGCGACGGCACATCCTCCCGAACGTCATCAACCTGATCGTCGCCAATGCCGTGCTCGTCTTCGCCGGCGCCGTCCTGACCGAGACGACGCTGTCCTTCGTTGGCCTCGGCGATCCCTTCCAGCCGTCGTGGGGTCAGCTCCTCGATGCGGCTCGCGAGGTCGGCGCGCCGAGCCTCGGCGCGTGGTGGTACTTCGCGCCGCCTGGGCTCTGCATCATCCTGGTCGTGTTCGCCTTCACCCTCGTCGGCAGCGCCCTCGACGACCTGCTGAACCCGAAGCGGTCAGCTCGCCGATGAGCGCCGCGACTTCAGGGGCCAATGGCGCCGTCGCCGAGACCGCCGTCGGCGGGCGCCTGCTGCCGAAACTGGCCGATCCGGCCGCTCCGCTTCTCGTGGTCGAGAACCTCAAGACTTACTTCTCGCTCGACGGGGCGACCGTCCACGCCGTCGACGGCGTCAGCTTCCGCCTCGAGCGGGGTGAGGCGCTCGGGATCGCCGGCGAGTCCGGCTGTGGCAAGACGACCACGGCCCTGTCGCTCATCCGCCTCCTTCCGCCGAACGCCAAGATCGAGGAGGGCAGCATCAAGCTCTACGGGATCGACCTCGTTGGCAAGTCCGACAACGCCCTGCGCCGGTATCGCTGGCGCGAAGTGTCGATCGTGTTCCAGGGGGCGATGAACGCTCTAAACCCCGTCCACCGCCTCAGTGACCAGATCGTCGAACCTTTGACCCAGCGGCTTGGGCTGTCCGAGAAGGCGGCCCGCCGCCGCGCCGGCGAGCTCCTCGAGCTTGTCGGCATTCCCAAGCGGCGGGGCGGGGCTTATCCCCATGAGCTGTCGGGTGGCATGCGCCAGCGGGCGATGATCGCGATGGCTCTGGCCTGCGACCCGGCGATCGTCATCGGTGACGAACCGACGACGGCGCTCGACGTCATGGTCCAGGCCCAGATCCTCGCCCTGCTCGAGGACCTTCGCCACAAGCTCGGGCTGTCGCTGATCCTCATCACCCACGACTTGTCGGTCATCGCCGAGACGTGCGACCGCGTCCTCGTCATGTACGCGGGACGCGTCGCCGAGGAGGGCTCGGTCGACGAGGTGTTCCGGCGGCCGCGCCATCCCTACACCCAGAAGCTGCTGGCGGCCTTTCCGAACATCCGGGCCGACCGGCGAACGCTCGACGTCATTCCCGGCTCCCCGCCCGATCTCCGCCACCCGCCGCCCGGTTGCCGGTTCGCGCCGCGCTGCCCGTTCGCGATGCCGGTCTGCACCGAGGTCGTCCCGCCGGAGGTGACGTTCGGTCAAGTCCGTGTCGCCTGTCATCTCTACCCGCCGGGGAGTGACGGGACGCAGGTGACGACGGCCCCGCCGAATGCGATCGGGGCCACGGTGCCGCTCGTCGAACCGCCACCGGCCGAACCCCCGCTCGAGATCGCCCGTGGATGAGCACGTGAGCAGCAACCCAACGCCCAGCACCGACCCCGGGCCGGCCGCGGACGAGATCCTTCGGCTCGAAGGGCTCGAGGTCCACTTTCCGGTGCGTGGCGGGCTCATCGACTCCCTGCTCCGGCGTCCGCGCGGCGTCGTCCGAGCCGTTGACGGCATCGACCTGACGTTGCGTCGCGGCGAGGTCGTGGGGCTCGTGGGCGAGTCGGGCAGCGGCAAGACGACGACTGGGCGCGTCGTCGTCAAGCTGACCCGCCAGACCGCGGGACGCGTCTCGCTCGACGGCCAGGACGTGTCGACCCTCTGGGGGACGAGGGCCCTGCGCGACTACCGGCGACGGGTCCAGCTCATCTTCCAGGACCCGTACGAGACGCTCAACCCGAAGCACACGATCCGCGAGTTCGTCATGGAACCGCTGGTCGTCAACGGGATCGGGACGCCGGCCGAACGCGAGAGCCGTGTCACCGACGCGCTCGAGGCCGCGGGGCTGCGCCCGGCTCGCGACTTCGCGGCACGCTATCCGCACGAGCAGTCCGGAGGCCAGCGGCAGCGGGTCGTCATCGCCGGAGCCCTCGTGATGGATCCCCAGGTGATCGTCGCCGACGAGCCGGTCTCGTTGCTGGACGTCTCGATCCGGACGGAGCTGCTGCGACTCATGCTCGACCTGCGCGCCGAGCGGGGGCTGACGTACCTGTTCATCACCCACGACCTGTCGCTCGCCTGGGTCATCGCCGACCGGATCGCCGTGATGTACCTCGGCAAGATCATGGAGATCGGGCCGGCGGAGCAGGTCATCCGGTCGCCCCACAATCCCTATACGCAGGCCCTCGTGTCAGTCTCCCCGACGCCGGAGCCACGGACGGCGGGCGAGCGGGCCAAGCGGACAATCCTCGTCGGGGAGACGCCCGATGCGGCCAACGTGCCGACCGGCTGCCGCTTCAACCCGCGCTGCCCGTACGTGTTCGACCGCTGCCGGGTCGAGGAGCCCCCGCTGTTCGACGTCGGTGGCGGCCAGTCGGCGGCGTGCTGGCTGGCCGAGGGAGGGCGCTCGCTGCCGGTCCTGCCGGCCCGGCCCGACCCCATCCCAGATCCCATGCCGGCATGAGCGACGAACCGCTGCCGCCGGCTGTCCTTGCCGAGCTCCTCGCCGCGTCGGCGGCAACGATCGAGGCCGAGATGCGTGCCGTCGGCGCCGACGCGCACTGGCATCCGGCGCCGGGCGAGTGGTGCGCGAACGAGGTGCTCGGCCACATCACGGAGGCCGAGCGACGGGGCTTCAACGGACGGATCAGGACGATCCTCGCGGCAACCGATCCGGCCTTCGAGGGCTGGGATCAGCGTGGCGTCGCGGCCGCGCGGCGTGACTGCAAACGCGATCCGGCGCAGCTCGTCGCCGATTTCGTCGAGCTTCGCCGCGACAGCCTCGACCTGGTTCGCTCCCTCGCGCCGGCCGATCTCGGCCGTTCAGGCGTGCACGCCGTCGTCGGCCGCCTCAGCGTCGCGGATGTCGTCGCCGAGTGGGTCCACCACGACCGCAACCACGTCCGCCAGATTCTCGCGAGCACGCAGGCACGGGTTTGGGCGCAAATGGGCAACGCCCAGCGATTCAGCGCCCCCGAGGCCTGACCTCAGCCGATCCGGCGGTCGTCGTCCTCCGCGCGAACGACTAGCATCGGTGCGTGGACGGCGTCGACGAGCCGCTCGGGCGCAACCGCGACTTCAAGACGCTGCTCTCGACGCAGGGGGTGTCGTCAATCGGCGACGCCGTCAGCTTCACCGCCCTGCCCCTGCTCGTCCTGGCGTTGACTGGGTCCGGCCTGGCGATGGGCATCGTCGGTGTCCTCCAGTCGATCCCCGACCTGCTCCTCGGAATGGTGGCCGGTGTCCTCGCCGACCGG
>JANMPL010000009.1:0-2262 GCA_031369845.1 Chloroflexota bacterium | reverse complement strand
CCCGCCGATTCGCGGAGCGACGACGGCTGGTATGACCCGGACAGCATCGTCTTCCAGGCCACCGACGACGAGCCGGCGCCGCGACTACTTCCCGGTGAACCGCGCCGGGCGCTTCTCGACGAACGCCGCGACCCCCTCGGCGTGATCCATCGTCGCGCCGGCGATCCCCTGTAGCCAAGCCTCGTATTCGAGAGCTTCCTCGAGGGTCGACGCCGCTGCGCGCGAGAGGGCGCGCTTCGTAAGCCCGAGCGCCCGCGGCGCACCGGCCGCCAGCCGAGCAGCCAGAGCACGGGCCTCATCCATGAGGGTCTCGGGCGGGACGACCTTTGCCACCAGCCCGAACCTCTCGGCGTCCGCCGCCGACAGCGGGTCCCCCGTCATCGCCAGCTCGGTTGCCTTGGCCGCGCCGACGAGCCGCGGCAGGAACCACGTGGCGCCACTGTCCGGTATCAGCCCGACCCTACCGAACGCCAGCAGGAAGCTAGCTCCATCCGCGGCGATCCGGATGTCGCAGGCGAGCGCGATCGATGCTCCCGCCCCCGCGGCGATGCCGTTGATCGCCCCGACGATTGGCTTCTCGAGCTGACGCATCGCGAGGATGAGCGGGTTGAAGCGCTCCCGGATCTCCGTGGCCAGCGGGGCCGCGTCCGGCTCCAGGCGCTCCCGAAGATCCTGACCGGCACAGAAGGCCCGGCCGGCGCCGGTGAGGATCACGACTCGGACCTTGGGATCCTTCGCGACGCTACGGAAGGCCCGGATCAGCTCCTCCTTGAGCGGGACCGTCAGGGAGTTGAGGGCGTCCGGCCGATCGAGCGTGAAGGTCGCGATCGCGTCGTCGACATCGACGCGAAGGTCGGCCATCAGGCTGGCGTTGGCGCGTCCGCGAACTCGACGAGCCGGCCGTCGACCAGCTCGAAGACCCGTCGGTCGATCGGCTCGTCGGCCCCGCCGGAGTGCTCGACGACGAAGTCGGCAAAGAGCGCCGCGAACTCGTCGTCGCCCGGGCGGAGCGTGCCGGCGACGAGGAGATGGCGTTCCGGGACCCCGATCAGGACCCGCCCGACCGACCCGAGCTCAGTGCTCAGCTTCTCGATGACCTCGGGCAGCAGGATCCGGGCCGCGTCCCAGCCGTCGCCCGTGTCCGACGACAGCAGCCGCCGTTCGCCCGAGACCTCGTCCGTCCAGGCCGCGCCGGACGACCAGCTCCCGAGGTTCTTCATCGCTGCGTCCTGGATGTCGGCCGGCGCGACGCCCCAGGAGAGCAGGTGGTCGCCGTTGACGATGACGTCGAACGCGCCGGCATTGAGAGCGTAGACCACGGGGATGTCGCAGGGCCCCTCGTCGACGAGGGGTTGGGAGTGACTGCGGTTCGCCTCCGCCGCGAGAACCTCGGGGTCAATATCGCTGACGTTCAGGCCGTGGGTGCCGACCGGGCGGAGGGCCGGATAGATGACGGCCGAGGCGGCGCTCCAGTCGTGCTCGGGCGTCTCCGTGACGGAGCTGTGCGACTCGGTAGCGGGCACGTGGCCGCTGACAGGCGCGGAGGCGTCGATCGGAGCGAGGACATCCGGAGCCGTATCACGCATCGAGCCGGGCGGCTCGTCGCCCATGTCTCGCCGTAGATCAAGTCCGTAGTCGCTTCCGCCCTGCGGGTCTCGCTCCATCCCTCGCCCTCCGTTTTGAGCCTGCGTCAGCGCCCTGTCCAGTGTGCCGGACGTTTGTCGGTGAAGGCTGCCATACCCTCCGTCTGATCCTCGCTCGCGAAGAGCATGAAGAAGGCACGTTGTTCGAACTCGAGCCCGGCCGATAGAGAGAGCTCGTGCGCCCGCAGGATGGCCTCCTTGGCGGCGCGCACCGCGAGCGGCGGCTGGGCGGCGACGCGCGCGGCCAGCTCGAGCGCGGCCTCGAGCGTGGCCTCGGCCGGGACGACGTTGGTCACGAGGCCGCTCGCTTCGGCCTCGGCGGCAGACATCGTCCGACCGGTCAGGATCAGCTCCATCGCCTTGGCCTTGCCGACCGCTCGGGTCAGGCGCTGCGTGCCGCCGGCACCGGGCATGACGCCGAGCTTGATCTCGGGCTGGCCGAACTGGGCGTCCTCGCCCGCTACGATCATGTCGCAGATCATCGCCAGCTCGCAGCCACCGCCGAGGGCGAAACCACGGACGGCGGCGATGAGCGGCGTGCCGATTGCTGCGATCCGCCCCCAGCTGGCGAACCGACCGTCGACACTGAGGCTGACCGACGTCTGGGCGGCCAGCTCGG
>JANMPL010000623.1:0-3598 GCA_031369845.1 Chloroflexota bacterium | reverse complement strand
CCATGCCGTCATCAAAGCCAGCACGCCGACCCTCTCGCCGAAACTCTGGTACGGGATGCCCGCGTACGCCAAGGACGGCAAGGTCGTCTGCTTCTTCCAGGCCGCGCAGAAGTTCAAGACGAGGTACGCGACGCTCGGCTTCAGCGACGAGGCGAACCTCGACGAAGGCACCATGTGGCCGAACGCCTACGCTCTGACGAAGTTGACCGCCGCCGACGAGGCAAGGATCGGCGCGCTCGTGAAGAAAGCGGTGAGCTGAGGACTGAGCTCGCCACCGGGCCCTGCCGTGGGCGGACGGCCTGAGCGGTCCGGCCTGGCTTCTAGCACGACCAAATGGACCTCAAACCCAGGTGACGACGCTGTGCTTGTTGGCCTTCGCCGGTTCGCGGGGCTCAGGTGGTCGCGGGCCGTCGCCAGCGAAGCCAAAGCACGATGAACGAGTAGGCGTACAGGACGAAGCCCGGCGCGGAGGTGAGGGCGTCTATGAAAACCGTGTCGTCGTTGATGGCCATCAGAAGCTCCCGAAAGCCGACTAACAGCCCGGCCCCTGACGCAAAGCTGTAGACGATCCCGATCACGCGGGCCCCTTCCGAGCCGGCCAGGATGCCGATCCCGGCGATGAGCTGGACGATCGCGATCACCATGATGACCAAGCCGACAAGATCGACAATGCCGAGCCAGTCACCGCCGACTGCGATCCAGGGGAGCGCGGTGAGCAGGATGATGAGGCCAGCGACCTTCGAGAGGCCCGTGACCGGACCCTGCGGCGCGGGTATGGCCGCCCGACCCGAGGCGGGGCTCGGTGAGGCGAAACTTCCAGTCTCGCCTGCTCCCGATCCGTCCCCGCCAACCTCGCTCACTGTCCCCGGATGGTCGCAGGAGCGCGTCTTGGTCACGTCTCCGGGAGTTCGCTGCCGTCGTGATTGCGAGGCGGATGGCGACCGGTAAACCTTTCCCACTGACTGGTACTCGGCCTCCACGTCCCGGTGGTGGAAGCGAGCCAGGTACCTCGGGGCAGAAAAGATCCCGGCCAGTTGGCCGGGATCATTCCGTCATCAAGCAGCGAAGGAATCAGTGGCTGGTCGCGACTCGATCCGGTCCGAGCCGCTCGGCCAGGTCGTCGGCGACGCACTGGTCGAGACGGCGAACGAGCGAGGCGGCCGCAGAGCTAACGGATGCCAGGGCCACGGCGGTCGACCGACGAATCGATCGATCGTTCTGCGGCCGGCCGGCGCGGGCGAGCGCGGCCAGGCGGTGCTGGTCAGCCTCGCGCCGCCGCTCCTCGGCGAGCTGGAGGGCAACGAGCGCCTGGTAGAGCATCATGATGGAGCCTCCGGATGTCTTCATGGGGATCGCTGAAAATTTCAGCTGGTCAAGCGCTGGTGGTCGTCCACCATGCCGGGCCGCGAGTCGGTGCCCCACCGCATGGCCGCGAGGTTCAACCCGAGCAGCGAGACGAGAGCGGCGACGAGAGCGAAGAGAGCTTCCATGGTCGGGACCTCCTGGGCCTTTAGATAACCCCTGTGTTCCGCTTGTCGGGTTACCCAGTTACTGTACCCTCTTGCGCGTAACCTGTCAAGAGGTATAGAGTGGTTACATGGCGCTGAACACGACCACCAAACACCGTCCCTTTGGGGACCACAATCACGAGATGTCGCTCGACGACACCTTCGACTTCTTGAACACCATCGAACTCGAATCGGGTTCATTAGTTGACCATTTCGAGACGTTCGACGACGCCGCGGGCTGGCTGATCGGGCGGGGCGTATGCCACAGCGGTCGTGGACCGGCCGCCCTACGGCCCCAAGGTGTCGGCGACGACGAAGCATTGGCACACGTGCGCACCGTGCGCGGGGCGCTGCGCGACGTCGCCCACGCTGTGAGCCATGGCCGGCCGGCGGATCCTGATTCCCTTGCCGAAGTCAATCGGGCGATCGCCGCCCGCGAGCGCATCGAGCTCGTCCGTTCGCCCGACGGCGTATCCGTCGGCCACAGCCACGTCGGCGATCCCCTCGACGACGCCCTTGCCCGCCTGGCCGATCCGCTCGTCCACGAGATCGGGGCAGGTCGTGCCGATCGCGTCCGGGTCTGCGCGAACGACACCTGTCGCTGGGTGTTCTTCGACGAGTCGCGCGGTGGGCAGCGGCGATGGTGCGACATGGCGTCGTGCGGCAACCGGGCGAAAGCCGCCCGCCACCGCGCACGGGCCAAGGCAAAGTCGGCCGAGAAGCCCGAGCCGTCCGAGACGGCCCGGGCGAACTAGCGCGCGACCGCCTCCCGCTCGAGGAGCGGCCGGACTTCAGTCGCGAGACGCGTCATCGACTCCTCGTCATAGACCGCAGGAACACCCGCGATCATGTGCCGGTAGCCGATCTCCAGGTACGGGGCGAGTTTCTCGGCGACGTCCTCAGGCGTCCCGACTGGCTGGTCTTCCCAGGCGTGCGCAATGCGGTTTCGCTTGAACGCCTCCTGGAAGAGTCGCTCCGCCTCGGCCCGGTCGTCGCGGATGAAGACAGTCCCGATGTTCGTGGTCCGCTCGATTTCGGCCGGATCGCGCCCGACCTTCTCGCAGTGCTCGACGAGGATCGCGTCCTTCCGCCGGACGGTCTCGAACCCGCCGCCGATGTTGCACATGTCGCCGTACTTCGCGACGAGTTTGAGGGTCACCTTCTCGCCGCCGCCACCGATGCAGATCGGCAGATGGGCCTGGATCGGCGCAGGGAGGTTGCGGGTGTGCTGCGAGAGGTAGCGCGGGCCCGTCGCCGTCGGTTCCGTGCCGTCCAGCATGCCCCGCATGATCGGCAGCGCCTCGCCGAGCCAGCGCAGGCGCTCCGGCGGCCCCGATCCGAACTCGTTCCCGAAGTCCTGGTGCTCCTCCTCGAACCACGCCGCACCGATCCCGAGGATCGCCCGCCCGTTCGAGATGTGGTCGAGGGTCGTCGCCATCTTCGCGACAACGGCGGGATTGCGGAACGTGTTGGCGCCGACCATCAGCCCGATCCGAATCCGCTCGGTCGCCTGGGCCCAGGCCGTGATCGCCAGCCAGCCCTCGAAGATCGGTCCGTGGGAGTCGCCGATGATCGGGTAGAGGTGGTCCCAGGTCCAGAGACTGTGATAACCAAGTTTGTCGGCTCGGATGCCCGCTTGGAGGAGGCCCGGCCAATCCGTGTACTGGTTCCAGCACAGGGCGCCGATCTTGACTTCGGGCACGTCTCCTCCGCTGCGTCCAAACGGCGCTAGCCGACGCGCCGGTCTCGCCGCAGGATATCGAGGTAGACACCGGCACCGACGACGGCGGCGAACACCCAGACGAGGATGTTACCGGAGCCGAAGAGCCATCCGGCCACAAGGGAGACCGCGAGCCACGCGATAACGAACGAGCCGAAGGCTATCCCGACTCGGCGAGCGACCTTGGCCATGAATCGACCCCCCAACTACAGCGCTCGTGGAGCTTCCACCGCATTGTTTGTGTGGGTGGCTAGTCCGTCAAGGGCCGATGGTCTCAGCCCGTGCCTTCGGTGCTTGCATGTCCCGTTCGGTCGCCGCGCTCGAACTGGTGCTGGACGGAAGCTGGTCCCACTTCCAGTGTGTGTCGAAC
>JANMPL010000520.1:0-1539 GCA_031369845.1 Chloroflexota bacterium | reverse complement strand
TGTCGGTCTTGTCCTCGACGAGGTCCCACTTGTTGACCGCGATGACGAGGCCCTTGCCCTCCTCGACGACGTAGCCCGCGACGTGCGCGTCCTGGGCGGTCAGTCCTTCGACGGCGTCGATCACGAGAACGGCGACGTCGGCCCGACCGATCGCCTTCATTGACCGGAGCGTCGAAAAGCGCTCGGCCGCGGGCCCGCCCGCGACCTTGCCCCGGCGCCTGATCCCGGCGGTGTCGATGAGGACGACCTCACTCCGACCCCATGCCAGGGACGTGTCGATGGAGTCCCGAGTCGTTCCTGGAATCTCCGAGACGATCGCCCGGTCCTCGCCGAGCAACGAGTTCAACAGGGACGACTTGCCGACGTTCGGGCGGCCGACGAAGGCGATCGCCGCGGGCGTGTCGTCGTCCGACGCGGCGATCGCGGCGTCCCAGCGGGCTGCTGCGGCGGGGTCGATCCCGGGATCCGCGTCAGTCTCGTCGAGCTCCTCTTCCTCCTCACCGACGACGAACGGCTCGAGGCGCCCGGCGGCGACCTCCTTCGCCCATGCCTCGGCCTCGTCCTCCTTGGCCTTGCGGGCGGTCTCCTGCTCGCTTTCGGGCGGCAGCGCCCACACGATCGCGTCGAGCAGATCGCCGGTGCCGCGGCCGTGCGACGCGGAGATCGCGTAGGTCTCCTCCCAGCCAAGCGAGTAGAACTCCGCCGCATCGGCCTCGCGCTGGGTGTTGTCGGTCTTGTTGACCGCAACGATGATCGGCTTCGTCGCCCGACGGAGCAGCGCCGCGGCCTCCTCGTCGGCCGGCGTCAGGCCGGTCACGGCGTCGACGAGGAAGAGGATGACGTCGGCTTCGCGGATCGCCAGCCGTGCCTGTTCCTGGACCTTGAGCTCGATCGGGTCGGCCGGATCGACCTCGAGGCCGCCGGTGTCGATGATGATGAAGCGCCTGCCGTTCCAATCGGCGTCGCCGTACATCCGGTCACGGGTCGTCCGCGCGCGGTCCTCGACGATCGCCTGGCGTCGCCCGACGATCCGGTTGAAGAGCGTGCTCTTGCCAACGTTCGGCCGTCCGACCACGGCCACGACCGGCAAACCCACGAGGCTCGAGGAAGCCACGAGCGTCAGGCCGCGCCGCGGGTCTGAGTGGCGCCCTCTGCGTGAACGAACGTGGGAAGCGAGCTGGTTCGACCCGCGGGCGTGGCTGCCCCGGCCAGTGCCTCGTGAGCAAGATCGGCGGCGCGGGCGGCGACCTTCGGCGTGCCGGCGATCGCAAGGACACGTTCGGCGACGTCGCGGAGGTCCTCAATGGGCGTCGACGTGCCGCCGGTCACCCCGACGACCTTCTTGCCGTCGAACACGCTTGCGTCGTCGAGGTCAGCCGCGTGCTCGATCTGGATCGCTGGCGTCCCGACAATCCCGCAGAGCCTCGTGAGCTCCTTCGTGTTGGCGCTTGAACGGCCGCCGACCACGACCATGAGATCGACCTCGCGGGCCGCCTCGACGGTGTCCTCCTGGCGACGAATCGTGACCGGGCAGACGGT
>JANMPL010000509.1:0-7300 GCA_031369845.1 Chloroflexota bacterium | reverse complement strand
AGTCTGCGCACTCGAGGAGGAGCCCAACCTTGGCCACGTCGACTGCGGCTGGCGCCGCGACCCCCGAGTACCGCTACAACCTTCCGTTCGTCATCGGTGCGTCCGCCGCCGGGACCGTCATCGAGTGGTACGACTTCTACATCTACGGCGTGCTCGCCGCGTTCTTCTCAACCCAGTTCTTCCCGCCAGGGGACAACGTCTCGGCGCTCCTCCTGTCGCTCGCGACGTTCGGTGCCGGATTCGCCGTGCGGCCCTTCGGGGCGGCGTTCTTCGGCCGGATCGGCGACATCGTCGGCCGGAAGTTCACGTTTCTCGTCACGATCACCGTCATGGGCATCTCGACCGCCCTGGTCGGTTTCCTGCCGACGTACGGCCAGATCGGCATCCTCGCCCCGATCATCCTCGTCATCCTCCGGCTGGCGCAGGGGCTTGCCCTCGGCGGCGAGTACGGGGGAGCGGCGATCTACGTGGCTGAGCACAGCACCGATGCGAAGCGCGGTCAGAACACGAGCTGGATCCAGACGACCGCGACCCTCGGGCTCCTGCTCGCGCTCGCGGTGGTCGGCATCACCAGGGTGACGATGTCTGCCGAGGACTTCACCAACTTCGGCTGGCGGATCCCGTTCATCCTGTCGATCATCCTCGTTGCGCTCGCCTTGTTCATCCGGCTGCGTCTGCAGGAGACGCCGCTGTTCAGTCAGCTCAAGGCGGACGGCAAGTCCTCCACCTCACCGTGGCGCGACTCGTTCGGCGATGGCGCCAACCGAAAACTGATCCTCTTGGCTCTCCTCGGCGCCACGGCTGGCCAGGCAGTCGTCTGGTACCAGGGCCAGTTCCAGGCCCTCTTCTTCCTCGGGACGAACCTTGGGGTGAAGTTTCAGGACGCCTACCTGATCGTCGGCACGGCCATCGTCCTGGCGACGCCGTTCTTCGTCGTCTTCGGCCGACTATCCGACCGGATCGGCCGTAAACCGATCATCCTGAGCGGGTGCGCGATCGCCGCGGTGACGTACTTCCCGATCTACAACCTCATGACCCAGTTCGCGCATCCGCAAGGATCCCTGGCGACCGCCGGGGCGTTGGCCGGCAGGTTCGTGGGTGCAGACGGCAAGGCATCGGTGGCCCAGCCCGAGATGCTGCCGCTGATCGCCCTCGTCTGGATCCAGGTCATCTACGTGACGATGGTCTACGGGCCGATCGCAGCGTTCCTCGTAGAATTCTTCCCGGCGAGGATCCGCTACACGTCGTTGTCGATCCCGTACCACATCGGGAACGGCTGGTTCGGCGGGTTCCTGCCGCTCATCGCCGCGGGGCTACTCGCATCGACCGGAAATCTCTATGCGGGATTGATCTACCCCATTGGCATTGCCGTCATGACCGTCATCGTCGGTGGGCTGTTCATTCGCGAAACGCGACATGTGCGGATCTGGGACGAGGTCGGCGGCGAGACCGAGAACGTAAGAGTCGCCACCGGGACTGGTTAGCCGACCACACGTTTGATTGCGAGGGGAGGCCGCGGCCTCCTCTCGCGGCGCATGAGGCCGCGGCATCGTGAGTCGCTCTGATGCGTCGGCGCTCCGCTACCATCGTCCGGTCATGCGTTCGCCCTCCGCCACCGCCCGATGAGTCGTGCCCCGCTGCGGGTCGCCCTGCTCGGTGCGGGGACCGTCGGTCGGGAGGTGATACGGGCGTTCGAGGAATGGCCCGATCGCCTGGCAATCGATGGCGGCCCCCACCTCGAGCTCGTCGGGATCGCCGTACGTGATGTGGACGCCGCTCGCCGGCGCGGCCTGCCCGCGGGCCTGCTGACCGACGCACCGGCGCATCTCGTGGCCGATCCGGACACGGACGTCGTCGTCGAGCTGATGGGGGGCGCGGAACCGGCCCACACCCTCGTCGCGGCGGCGCTGGGTGCCGGGAAGGCCGTCGTCACCGCGAACAAGCACGTCCTCGCCCACCACGGACCCGAGCTCGAGGCGACAGCCCGGCGATCCGGCGCGTCGCTCCGCTTCGAGGCGGCGGTCGGCGGCGGGATCCCGGTGCTCGGACCGCTGGCGGCCGACCTCGCGGCCAACCGCGTGACCGCCGTGCGCGGCATCGTCAACGGCACGACGAACTACATCCTCACGGCGATGACCGACGAGGGTCGCGGCTACGACGAGGTCCTCGCGGCGGCCCAGGCCGCGGGATACGCGGAAGCCGATCCCGCCGGTGACGTCGAAGGCCACGACGCGGTCAACAAGCTCGTCATCCTCGTCCGCCTGGCGTTCGGCGTCTGGATCGATCCGGCCGACGTGTCCAGCGTCGCAGCCGCGGGTGGCCCGGGAGGCGGCCGACCTGGCATTACCGGCGTGACGTCCGACGACATCGAGGCCGCTGCTGCAGATGGCTACGTGATCAAGCTTGTCGCCTCCGCCCAGCGCTCCGCCAACGGCGTCGACGCCTCCGTCCTGCCGAGGCTCGTCGCGAGGGATTCCGCCCTGGGCCGAACCGCGGGCGTCCTGAACCGGATCGAGATCGACGCGGAGCCCGTCGGGACAGTGGCGTTCGCGGGGCCCGGTGCGGGCGGTGCGGCCACCTCGAGTGCCGTCCTCGGCGATCTGCTGGCGGTCGCTCGCGAGGCCGGCAGCACGTGGGCCGGCCTGCCGATCGCCGGCCGGCTGGCACCGATGGCCAGATGATCGTGAACGCCGCGATGCAATCGGCCCGACCCAGCCTCGTCTCGCGCTACCGGGCTCACCTCCCGATCACGGACGCGACGCCGGAGCTGACGCTCGGCGAGGGCTTCACGCCGCTCGTCCGACTCGGTCGCATCGGCGAGCGGATCGGCCTTTCGAATCTCTACGCCAAGGTCGAGGGCCAGAACCCGACCGGCTCGTTCAAGGACCGCGGCATGGTCGTCGCCGTCGCCAAGGCGCTCGAGGAGGGGGCGCGGGCGATTATCTGCGCCTCGACCGGCAACACGTCGGCGTCCGCGGCGGCGTACGGGGCCCACGCCGGCCTCGAGGTCGTCGTCGTCCTGCCGCGCGGCCAGATCGCGACCGGCAAACTCCTCCAGGCGATCATCGCCGGGGCTCGGGTGGTGGCGATTGACGCCAATTTCGACGCGGCCCTCGCGGTCGTCCGGGCGCTCGCGGAGCAGGACGACCACCCGGTCACGATCGTGAACTCGATCAATCCATTCCGCCTCGACGGCCAGAAGACCGCCGCGTTCGAGATCTGTGACGACCTCGGCCGGGCCCCGGAAATCCTGTCGATCCCGGTCGGTAATGCCGGCAACATCAGCGCCTACTGGACCGGCTTCTGCGAGTACGCGGCGGCGGGCATCGTCGAGACGCGGCCGCGGATGTTCGGCTTCCAGGCCGCCGGCGCTGCACCTCTCGTGCTCGGCCGGCCGGTCGAGGCGCCCAGCACGATCGCGACGGCGATCCGGATCGGCAATCCCGCGTCGTGGTCCAGGGCGATCGAGGCCCGTGACGAGAGCGGTGGCCTGATCGAGGCGGTCTCAGACGAGGAGATCCTCGATGCGTACCGGCGCCTCGCCGCCGAGGAGGGGATCTTCTGCGAGCCGTCCTCGGCGACGAGCGTCGCCGGCGTCACGAAGGTGGCTGCGCGCGGCGGCATTCCCCCGGACGCGCTCGTCGTCTGCGTCCTCACGGGCAGCGGCCTGAAGGACCCTGCCACCGCCGAGGCGTCGGCCGGCGCCCGCGCGGTCATCGAAGCGGAGCCGACCGTCGGCTCGGTCGCGGTCGCCCTGGGATGGTGACGAACTGGCTGGCCGAGCTGGACGGGAGGCGGGTGACCGTCGAGGTCCCAGCGTCCAGCGCCAACCTCGGTGCGGGCTACGACTGTCTGGCCGTGGCGCTGGGACTCACGAACCGGGTCGAGGTCGAGGTTCGCGGCTGGAGCCGCGGCGAGATCGAGCTCGCGGTCCAGGGCGAGGGCGAGGATGAGCTGACCCAGGACCGCGAGAACCGCTGCGTCCAGGGGATCGAGGCCGCACTGCGGGCGGTCCGCGGCGAGATGCCCGAGGGCGTCGGCTGGCGTATCGAGATGCACAACGAGATCCCTCTGGCCAGAGGGCTCGGTTCGTCAGCGGCGGCGACGGTGGCCGGGCTCGTTGCCGGGAATGCGCTCCTCGGCGAACCGTTGACGAGCCCGGACCTGCTGCGGCTGGCGAGCGAGATCGAGGGCCATCCCGACAACGCCGCGGCCGCGCTCCACGGCGGGTTCGTCGTCAGCGCCGCGATCGACGGCACGGTCGAGGCGCTCCGCTTCGACGCGCCGCGCGACCTGCGAGCCGTCCTGTTCATTCCGGACCTTCGCCTCTCGACCGCGGAGATGCGATCCGTGCTGCCGGCGAAGGTGCCGCGGGAGGACGCGGTTTCCAACCTGACCCGCCTCGCGATCGGTGTGGCTGGGATGGCGATCGGGCGGTTCGACCTGTTGCGCGTCCTCACGGTCGATCGGCTCCACGAGCAGTACCGGGCCGCCGCGTTCCCGCAGCTCCCGCGGCTCATCCAGTCGGCGCGGGACGCCGGCGCGATCGGAGCCTGCTTGTCGGGTGCCGGATCGACGGTCATCGCCTTCTCCGATTCGGTCCGGACGATCACCCGGATCGAGGGTGCGTTCACCGCCGCCTCGGTCGACACCGACCTGCCCGGCAAGATCGTTGTCGTCTCGCCTCGCAACCAGGGAGCACAAGTCCTCGACCGGCGCTGAGTCCGCCGCGGTGAGGTCTGGTCACGATCAAGTGTGCGCGCGGATGAACGCGAGGACGTCGACCCAGGCCTGTTCGGATTCCTCCTTGAACTCCGCAGCCTTGCGGTCGAAGAAGCTGTGCGGGGCGTTCGGATAGACGACGAGCCCGTGCTCGACGCCGGCCCGCCCCAGGGCCTCATCGAACCCTTCGATGGCAGCAGGCGGGATGCCCGCGTCGGCGCCGCCGAAGATGCCGAGGATCGGCGACGCGATCTGATCCGCGACCTCCGCGGGCGCCGGCGACCCGCCGCGGCCCTGACCGATCGGCGGACCGTAGAACCCGATCGCCCCGGCCAGGTCCAGCCCTAGCGTCGCTGACAGGAACGCCATTCGGCCGCCGAAGCAGAAGCCGATCGCGAACAACGATGCGGTGCTGTCCGGCCGAAGCGTTCGAGCGTGCGCCGCGCCGGCGGCGATGTCGGCCGAGATGCCGGCCCACGTCGTGGCGTTGACGTGGGGCATGTAGTCGAAGCCTTCCGCGCGTCGGCCGAGGCCGGCGGTCCGCCCGAACCAGTCGATCGCGACGGCGTCGGTGCCGTTCTCGGCGAACCGCATTGCGAGCTCGACGTAGTAGTTGTGGAGCCCGCGAACGTCCGGCAGGACGACGATTGCGGCACCTGACGGGTGGGCCGCCCTGGCCTCGAAGGCTGTCAGCCTGTTGCCGTCTGCGGCCGTCAGTGTCACGTCCTGCGAGTCGAGGGCGCCGCCGGCCATCGGCCGGATCGGCGGCCGCGAGTCATGGTCGAAGCACATCGTTTGTCTCCTCGCGGTGCTCCATCGTAGGTTCCGCGGCCACGCGCCAACTCCAAGCACGACTGCCCGCGTTTACGGTGCGCGGGCGCACCATCGGCCTCGGCATGGATTGCTTCCCATTGTCTCTCTCTCTATTGTTGATGCCAACATCGAACCTGGCCACGGGCCGCCGTCTCCGCCCCAGCATCAGGTCTCCGTGCGCGCGCCCCGTGGACATAAGGTTCGCCCGATCGGATGGAGGATGGCCATGCGTAGGATTCTTGCCGCGCTCGCCGCAGCGGCGATGCTGGCATCGAGCGCGATCCCGCTTGCTTCAGCGCACGACGGCGGCGACCCAGGGCATCACGCGCACCGTGTCGGCGACGGTGTCGACGACACGCCGCTCGAGATGGAGCAGGCGTTCGAACGGACGGAACAGGAACAACATGGCGGGCCCGGCGGGCACCTGCCCGGCTCGAGCCTGAACGTCGATCTCGTCGGATCGGTCACGGTCAGCGGCGCCGTCGGGGTGGACAAGCCCGGTCACATTGCGGACGTCACATCATTCGGCAATTACGCCTACCTGGCGGCCCGACGGCTCAACACCGCCCCGTGCGGCGTCGGAGGCTTCTACACGGTCGATATCAGCGATCCGGCCGACCCGACAGAGGTCGGCTTCACGGCCTTTCCGCCGGACTCGTACCCCGGCGAGGGGATGCACGTCATCAAGCTGAACACGCCGAAGTTCAAGGGCGACGTGCTGCTGACCAACAACGAGAACTGCGGGACGAACGCTGCGCGGGTAGGTGGGATGTCCCTCTACAACGTGAGCGATCCAACGGCGATCACGCCGCTGGCGATCGGCAAGGGCGATACGAACAACGGCTCCCTCGCCCGCGCTCGGCAGATTCACAGCGTCTTCGGCTGGCAGGCCGGCAAGCGTGCGTTCGCGATCATCGTCGACAACGAGGAAGTCACCGACGTCGACATCATGGAGATCACGGACCCGGCGAACCCGGTCCACATCGCAGAGGTCTCCATCCTCGACTGGCCGGGCGCCCATTCGCCGCTCGCCAACGGCGAGTCGGTGTTCCTGCACGACATGGTCGTCAAGCAGATCAACGGCCACTACTACGCCCTGCTCAGCTACTGGGATGCCGGCTGGATCGTCCTCAATGTCGACGCCCCTGCCGCGCCGGTCTTCGTCAACGATTCGAACTACCCGGATCCCGAGCCGCTGCTCGGATTCAGCCCGCCGGAGGGCAACGCCCACCAGGCCGAGTGGAACCACAACAGCAAGTACATCATCGGGACGGACGAGGACTTCTCGCCGGACCGAGTGAGCTTCCAGATCACCACCGGCCCCAACGCCGGCTTCTACGGCGGCGGCCAGTTCGGCTGGACCGTCCCCATCTCGGAGTCGAACCCGTTCACCGGCTCGACCGTCTGGGGCGGGACCGGCTGCGTCGAGGACGTCAACGGCAACGGGATCAGCGACCGAGCGGAGGTCCCGTCGCAGTCGAGCACCGGGGCCGACGTCGTCGTCTTCACCCGCGGCACCTGCTTCTTCTCGATCAAGGTCGAGTCCGGTCAGCTGGCGGGCTACGACAAGGTGATCATCATGCAGAGCCACGGTGGCACCCGGAACGGCCTCACGCCGAATGGTTTCACCTGCGGCGGCCAGGGCCATGCGTTCACGATCACGGCCTCGGCGATCTGCATCGGCCACCGGGCCGGCCACCTGCTCTTCAATGACCCACCTGCGTACACCGGCGCGGAGGGCGCCGACATGCCCGCCATCGGGACG
>JANMPL010000484.1:0-1703 GCA_031369845.1 Chloroflexota bacterium | reverse complement strand
AGGTCCACCGGTCGCTTGGTACGTCGCGCGTAACACGATGCCGGCGGGAATAGGCTCGCGGGCGGCGAGAGTCCGGGTCCGGTCCTCTCAGCGGGACCGATTCGCTACTCGACAACGTGACCCTCCTCCGAACGAGACTGGTGCGCAGACGCATCGCTCATGGAGGAGGCCGAGTGTCAACCCCGCATCTTCCCTTTCGCCACGGTCACGATCCGTTCTGGGGCATGGACGGAAGCGTCGTCCGGCGGCGTCGCCGGCTGAAGATGGTCCTCGACATCGTCATCCTCGCAATCGCGATCGCGGCTCTGGCTGTCGTCTTCGGCACCCGACCGGTCGCCGGCTTCTAGTCACCGCTCGCCGCTCGCGACTCGCCGCTCGCTACGTCCCCGATTCGCTATGCTCGGAGGGCCCGGGCCCGATGCGAGGAGGAACGATGCGAACGCTGATCAGCAACGGCACGATCGTCACGGCAGAGGGCTCGACCGTTGCGGATGTCCTCATCGACGGCGAGACCATCGCGGCGATCGGTGCGGATCTGGCAGCCGGCGGGCGGACGGCCGACGAGACGATCGATGCGTCCGGCAAGTACGTCATCCCGGGCGCGATCGACGTCCACACCCACATGGAATTGCCGTTCGGCGGCACGTTCGCCAAGGACACGTTCGAGACGGGTACCCGGGCGGCGGCGTTCGGCGGGACGACGACGATCGTCGATTTCGCCGTCCAGTCACGCGGCGCATCGCTCCGCGAAGGCCTCGACGCCTGGCACGCCAAGGCGGAAGGCAATGCGGTCGCCGACTACGGCTTTCACATGATCATGAGCGACGTCAACGACGGGACGCTCAAGGAGATGGACCAGCTCGTCGCTGAGGGGGTCCCGAGCTTCAAGCTCTTCACGGCGTACCCGGGCGTGTTCTACAGCGACGACGGCGCGATCTTCCGCGCGATGCAGCAGACCGCGAAGAACGGCGGCCTGATCATGATGCACGCCGAGAACGGGATGGCGATCGACGTCGTGGCCGCCGACGAGGTCGCGGCCGGCCACACCGACCCCTACTACCACGGCGTGGCTCGCTATCCGATCTTCGAGGGCGAGGCGACGAATCGCGTCATCCGGCTCGCCGAGGCGGCCGGGGTGCCCGTGTACATCGTCCATCTCTCGGCCCGCGACGCGCTCAACCAGGTGCGGGCGGCCCGGGACCGCGGTGCGATGACCTTTGCTGAAACCTGTCCCCAGTACCTCTTCCTCAGCCTCGACGACATGGGCAACGGGTTCGAGGGCGCAAAGTTCGTCTGCTCTCCCCCACTCCGGCCCAAGGATCATTGGGACGAGCTCTGGACGGGCCTCGTCAAGGATGACCTGCAGGTCGTCTCGACCGACCACTGCCCGTTCGACTTCCACGGCCAGAAGGATCTCGGCAAGGGCGACTTCCGCAAGGTCCCGAACGGCCTGCCGGGCGTCGAGGACCGCGTCGACCTGCTCCACGACGGCGGCGTCGTCGGCGGGCGCATCAGCCGCGAGCGATGGGTCGAGGTCATCTCCACCGCGCCGGCGAAGCTGTTCGGGATGTACCCACAGAATGGCGCCGTGGCGGTCGGGTCAGATGGCGACCTGGTCGTTTATGACCCGGCGGCGAAGCGGACGATCAGCGCGAAGACGCACCACATGAACGTCGACTACTCGTGCTACGAGGGCCGTGAGG
>JANMPL010000475.1:0-1542 GCA_031369845.1 Chloroflexota bacterium | reverse complement strand
GGTCAACGTCCATTCACTCCGGATTCTCGTGGGGCGTGGACATGCGACGAGCCAGACCATCCCCCGGCCTCAAAAACCAGGTTTGGCACGCCCGGCGTGCAGGAAACGACAGAAACGAGGTTCAGAACGCCGGAATTGGCTTGAATCGGCCCAAGGTCGCGTCCAACACGTCGCATGTGCACGTGGGGCGAGAATCGGGCCGGCCGACGCCCTACCGGCTGAAGAGAATCTCGACGACGTCGCCGTCCCGAACTCGGTAGGTCTTGCCCTCGGACCGGAGCCGGCCGGCCTTCCGCGCGTCGGCCATCGAGCCCAGCGTCAGCAGGTCCTCGTAGGCGACGGTCTCGGCCCGGATGAAGCCCTTGGCGAGGTCGGTGTGGATTGCGGCCGCGGCATCCACGGCGGTCGAGCCGTCGCGGATCGGCCAGGCTCGGACCTCGTCGGGCCCGGCGGTCAGGAACGAGATCAGCCCGAGCAGGCGGTACGACAGGGCGATCACCCGATCCAGCCCCGACTCGGCGATGCCGAGCTCCTCCATGAACACCGCGGCCTCGTCGGCCTCCAGCTCGCCCAGCTCCATCTCGATCCGCGCCGACAGCGCGTCGACGATCGCCTGGCGGTGGTCGTAGCCGGCGACGATCCGGGCGACCTGGTCGCCGGCCGTGGCCAGCTCGCCCTCGCCGACGTTGAGCAGGACGAGAACCGGCTTCTGCGACAGGAAGCGGAAGCCGCGGATGGCCTTCTCCTCGTCCTCCTCGAGCTCGACATCGCGAATCGGGCGGCCGGCTTCGAGGGCCTCCTTGAGTCTGACGAGCACCGCCTCCTCGCGCTCGTTCGACTCCCGTTCGGCGGGCGTGCCGTGGCGGCCGCTCGCCTTCAGTCGCTCGAGCCGTCGATCGACGAGGGCGAGGTCGGCGATGACGAACTCGAAGTCCAGGCGCTCGAGGTCCCGGGCCGCATCGACCGAACCGTCCGGGTGCGGGTGGTTCGGGTCCTCGAAGGCGCGGACGACGTGGAGCAGGGCATCGGACTCGCGGAGCCGGGCGAGGTGCTCCGCCGGCAGCTCCTCGGCGCCGACCTTGCCCTCCGATGACGCCGGCGGGGCCGGCAGGTCGACATAGGTGACGTCGGCCTGGACGAGCTTCTTCGGCTTGAAGATCGCGGCCAGCCGATCCAGCCGCTCGTCGGGGACTTTGACGACGCCAATGTGGAGCTCGAGCCCGCCGAATCCGCCGGTGTCGGCGTGGCCGCGGGTCAGCGTGTTGAAGACGGTCGTCTTGCCCGATCCGGCAAGCCCGACGATAGCGATCTGCATCTAAGGTTAGTAGCCCTGGCGCGGGTCGACGACGTTGAGGAGCGGCTCGCCGGCCGCGAATCGGCGGAGGTTGTCGCAGAAGAGCTCGACGCTCCGATCCAGGACGCGGGTGCTCGACCATGACGTGTGCGGCGTGACGATGACATTGGGCAGGTCGTAGAAGGGCGAGCTCGGCTGGAGTGGCTCGTCGCGGAACGTGTCGAGAATCGCGCCGCCCATCGGCCCGT
>JANMPL010000427.1:0-4601 GCA_031369845.1 Chloroflexota bacterium | reverse complement strand
GGGTCCAGCGGGGCCCCGTCGGCCTCGATCGACCCGAAGGCCCCCGTCGTCACGGTCACCGCCCCGGACGGCGCGGCGATCAACGGGTTCGACCCCAACACCCTGGATGCCCCGGCAGACAAGCCCTTCACCCTCGTGTTCGACAACCAGGACTCGACCGCACCCCACAACTTCTTGCTCAAGGACCCGAGCGGCGCCGCCGTGAGCATCGGCGACACGGCGCCCTTCAGCGGACCGGCGAAGAAGTCATACGCGGCACCGGCCCTCGCTGGGGGCAAATACAGCTTCTTGTGCGCGGTGCACCCGACCACGATGACCGGAACCCTGACGGCCAAGTAGGAGATCGCCGGCGGCCAGAGGCCGGGCGGCGGAGTGGAGGACGATGGCGCAACAGGCGCTCCAATCGGGCAGGACGCAGACCCGCGGCCGGGCGTTCTTCGGCCTGCTCGACGCCAATGGCTGGGGATGGGCGTCGCTCAAGGCGGCGTTCTGGTTCATCGTCATGATCTTCGTGCTCGGCTATATCCCGGACCGGGCCTACTACTTCACGGTCAACAAAACGCTCGATCTCGGCATCCTCGCCTGGAGCCCGATCAACTTCTGCCCGCCCCAGAACAAGACCCTGCCCTGCCCGCCGCCAGTCGGCGCGGTCATCCCCTGGGAGGTCGCCCCGCCCGAGTTGTCGTTGAACGCGGCGCGCGTCGACGGCGCGATCGCCCAGATCGGGACCAAGATCCTGTACATCGGCGGCAGCGATGGGAAGACGGCAACCGATACCACCTTTGTGGCGACAACCTCCGGGGTCGGCAACTTCGATACGTGGGCGGAGGGCCCGAAACTGCCTTCGCCCCGGGCCAACGCGGCTGTCGGTTTCTCTGTCGGGAAGATCTTCGTCGTCGGCGGGACCCGGCCGGACGGCAAGCCGACCGACACCGTCTTGGTGCTCTCGCCGAACTCCCAGACCGGCGAGCTGGGCGAGTGGCAAGCCGCCAAGGACGTCAAGCTCGACCTCACGTTGCCCGAGCCGCGCTCGGGCGCGTCCCTCGTCCCGGCATCCGACGGGCTCTTCCTGATCGGCGGGACGGCCGAGGGGAAGACGCCGGTCAAGACGGTCTGGAAGTCGACATTCGACAAGGCCGGTGTGCTTCAGCCGTGGCAGCCTCAAGCCGAGCTCTACCAGGAAGCGACCGACGCGACCGCGGCGATCTCCGGCGATTACCTGTGGGTCTACGGCGGTACCTCCGCCGCGGGCCCGACGAAGACGGTCCAGCGCGGCGAGTTCCAGGCGGACAACCCGGACACCCGCGTCGACGAGTCCACGAATCTCAAGCAGTTCGGCGTCGCCGGCGGTCCGGTGGACCTGCCCGAGCCACGAACGAACGCCGCGGGCTTTGCTGCCAGCGGCGCCCTCTACCTCGTCGGCGGCAGCGACGCGACCGGGCCCCGCAGCGAGCTCTACTGGACGGTCCCGGACGTCAACGGCAACATTCCCGAGTGGAAGCACCTCACCGATAGCGACCTGCCTGCGGGCGGCCTGTCGGGTTCGGCGTCGCTCGTGCTCGGCCCCAACGTGATCCTCGTCGGCGGCGAGACGCGTGACGGCCCGATCGCTGGCGCCGCTCGGGCGAACATCGCTCCCCAGGCACCGTTCTTCCAGGTCGGCCTCGTCGGCGCGACTGTGCCGGCACTCAAGATCGATGGGGAGATCGGCCAGCAGCTGGGCTATCTCAGCGCCAACACGATCGGCATCGGGAACTTCATCATCCTGATCGTGATCGGCTGGGCGTTCGCCCACAAAGAGCAGGTCCGCGCGATGCGCGAGCGGCTCATGGCCCGCCGACGCCGGCGCTGATTGCGCCCGGCTAGAGGTCGCCTTCGCCGGGGGCAGGTTCGCCGCGGCGGACTGGGAGGCCGAGGCGCTGCCAGGCGGTGATGCCGCCCTCGACGTTGACCACGTCGGTCCAGCCGCTGCGGAGGAGGAAGCCGGTCGCGGCCGCTGAGCGGGTGCCGCCGGCGCACATGACGAGGAGCGGCCGATCCTTCGGCAGCTCCCTGTGGCGCTCGGCGAACGTCGACATCGGGACCAGCGCGGCTCCCTCGACGCGGACATCGCGGAATTCGTCGATCTCACGGACGTCGACGAGGAGCGGCTTCGTCGCTTCGGCGCGGCTCAACCGATCGGCCGCCTCGGCTGCATCGACCGCGGGGATTGCGCCGGGGGGCTGAGTCATTGCGTCGTCCTCCTCAGGCTGGGTGGCTCGATCGGAGAGGCGTCGGGGTCGCGCGCCAGGCGGGCGAGGCGGTCGTCGATGGCGGCGAGAAGGTCGACGAGGTCGATTCCCTCGGACCGCCCGGCGGCCTCGGCGGCCATGAGCCGCTCCCTGGCGCCCTCGAGGTTCCTCGCGATTCCCCGGGGATTGCCGCGAACGCCGTGGACGAACGCGGCCGCGAGCTTGATCAGGCCCTGGTAGAGCTCGCGCTCCGGCAGATCGTCGGTGCCCATCCATGCGGGCTCGAGCAGCTCGTGGGTGAGGAAGAAGTCGCCCTGATCATAGGCGGCGAGCGCGTCGGCGAAGGCAGCCTGCCGCTCGGCGGCGGGGATCGGCCGGTACGCCTTGGCCCGACCACCCTGGACGACCGTCTGCGCCACGGGTTTCGCCATCAGGCGAGATCGACGAGTTCGCGCCGCCCGCCGAACCCCTCGGACAGTTCGTGCCAGAACGCGACGTCGCCTTCACCGAGCCGCCAGCAGAGCCAGACCTGGCGGCCGCTGACGAGGGCCGGAAAGTCGATCAGGCCGGTCTCGATCTCGCGCAGGGTGACCCCAAGCTCGTCGATCCGCGCGACGCCCGCCTGCATCTGGTCGATGACGCCCTGCATCCGGAGGCGCAGCCGCCGGCGCCCCTCCGCGCCCGGCGACACGTCGTCGGGCTCATCGGCGGGCTCCTCGACGGGGGCTCGGCCTGGAGTCGCGGTCTCGAGAGCCGCCTGTCGGGCGAACTCGTCGCGCAGCTCGATGAGCTGCGAGCGCTCGTCGCGGAGCGTCTCGAGGATCGTCCGCAGCTCGGGCAGAGCGGCATTCGCGGCGTCGAGGTCGAAGAACCGGGCCATCCGATGGATTCTAGCCCGGACGGCGAGATATCCTCGACACAATGCGCACGATCCTTCTCTGGATGGCCGGCAATCGCTGGCTCCGCGATCGGGTGCCGAAGCTGTGGTTCGCCCGCCGCGCCGTGCGTCGGTTCATGCCCGGCGAGGACCCCGAATCCGCCCTCGCGGCTGCGGACCAGTTCCGCGACCAAGGCATCGCGACGATGTTCACGCGGCTCGGCGAGAACGTGACGCGCCCGGAAGATGCTGACGCGGTCGCGGAGCATTACCTCGGCCTCCTCGACACGATCGCCGAGCGCGACCTCGACGGCGAGATCTCCGTCAAGCTCACGCAGCTGGGTTTCGACCTCGACGTGGAGCGGACGCTGGGGCACGTCCAGCGCCTCGCGGAACGCGCCGCCCAGACCGGGCGGACCGTGTGGGTCGACATGGAGGGCAGCTCCTACGCGGAGGGCACGATCGCCTTCTACGAGCGCCTGAAGGCGAACCAGCCGAACACCGGCATCTGCCTCCAGTCCTACCTCCGTCGGACCGCAGCCGACATCCAGCGGCTGCTGCCGCTCGATCCCGCTATCCGGCTGGTCAAGGGCGCTTACGCGGAGCCCGAAGCCATCGCCTACCAGAGCCGCCACGACGTCGATGCCAACTACGTCGCCCTCGCGGTCTCGATGCTCGAGGGGATCCGGGCGGGGCGGAGCGTGCGGATCGGGCTCGGGACGCACGACGTCGCGCTCATCGAGCAGATCGCGGCGCACGGTGCCGCGCTGGGTCTCGAGAAGACAGTCGTCGAGGTCCAGATGCTCTACGGCATCAGGGCCGCCGAGCAGCGCCGCCTCGCCCGCGAGGGCTATCGGGTCCGCGACCTGATCGCGTACGGCGAGGCCTGGTATCCGTGGTACATGCGCCGTCTCGCCGAACGGCCGGCCAACGTCCTGTTCGCGCTTCGCCAGCTGTTGCCCTGATTCGCTCGGCGTCGGCGCCAGTTCGTCCGATTCCGCACGCCGCGCCAGGTCACTTGTCTCGCGAGCGCTCCTCCGATTGCGGACTCCGCTTTCGGAGCACCCTGCGGGACGAAAGTGATTTCCGACGACGTTCGAAATCGGAGTACTTGGCGGCGGACGGCACGGTCCGCGGGCCGTGCACCGCGATAAGCTAGCGACGGCGTCGCGCGGCCAGCCGCCGCCGGCCAGAGGAGGATCGCCGTGCGTCTGGCGTCCCGGATGAGCACGATCGGCACCGAGTCGGCCTTCGAGGTCGCCGCCCGAGCCCGGGCCCTCGAGGCGACCGGCCGGAGCGTCGTCCACCTCGAGATCGGCGAGCCCGATTTCGACACGCCGGCGAACGTTCGGGCGGCGGCAAAGCGCGCCCTTGACGAAGGGGCGACCCACTACGCCCCGTTCTCCGGCATTCCGCCCCTCCGCGAGGCGATCGCCGAGGACGCCACCGCCCGCAAGGGCTTCAACGTCACGCCGGACCGCGTCTTCGTGACC
>JANMPL010000333.1:0-11972 GCA_031369845.1 Chloroflexota bacterium | reverse complement strand
CAAGCGAGCCGGGGACGCGGAGGATCGGAGGATCCGCCGGTCGTGGTTGGTCCTCTCCGGTTCGCTCTTCATCACTGCCCTGGCCGCGCTGCTGCGCGTGACCGTGGACGGTGCGCGGCCGCTGGACTGGCTGATGATCGGGGTCATCGTCGTCGTCGCGTTCGTCGCGGTCCGCCATCGGATGGCCGTCGGCGCGCTCGAGATCAGTCGCCGGGGTGAGGCAGAGAGCTTCGCCCGGATCCTCCAGGGGCTGTCCAGATCCATCTCGCCCGACGCGATCGTGGATGCGATCGTCGAGGAGATCGGGTCGGGCACCGGGGCCGACCACATCGTCGTCGCCCGCCGCCGCCCCGACGCTCGAGTCCTGGAAGCGACGCTCGTCAACACCCGGACCGGAGGCCCGAGCTCCACGACGCTCTTCCCGATCTCCGACCTGGAGGACCCACCGGAACTCGACCACGCCCGTACCACCGAGCCTTCCGTAATGGTCGCCATGCGGATCGCCGATCGGGCTCGGCAGATCTACGGGTTGAAGCACACCTTGTCCGCCCCGCTCACGATCGACGACGGGGTGATCGGCGCGATCGTGGCGTCGCGTCGGACAGCGGAGGCATGGCCGGAGTCGGCCCAGCGGATTCTCACGGGCGCCGCCGCCGAGGCCTCCGCGGCCCTCTCGCGCGCCTACTCGCATCGCGAAGCCGAGGCGCGCGCCTCGACGGACGCCCTCACCGGGCTCCCGAACCGGCGCTACTTCGACGAGTTCTGCGCGCTACTGGCGCGGCGGCGTCGGTCGGAGGACGCCATCGGCATCCTCATGGTCGACATCGACCGGTTCAAGCTGCTCAACGATGCCCACGGGCATGCCGTCGGCGACGAGGTGCTCCGCGCGGTCGCCGGGGCGATTGCCGGCGCCGTCCGCGAGGACGACGTCCCGGCCCGGTTCGGCGGTGAGGAGTTCGCGGTCCTCCTGCGCAACCCCCATCTCGAGGAGGCAGTCGAGGTCGGCGAGCGCATCCGAATGGCCGTGTCGTCACTCGACCTCTCGAGGTACGGCGTGGAATCGGCGAGCGTCTCGGTCGGCGTCGCGGTCGCGACCCTTCCCCATCAGCCGATCGCCGAGATCATCGAACAGGCCGATCGCGCCCTCTATGACGCGAAGCGGCGAGGTCGCGACCGCGTCGTCGCAGCGTAGGGAGGTTCCGGCGCCCGTGCGCCGCGGCGGGTAGCATCGGCCTGGTGACGAAGGAACGCGAACCGGACGACGAATCGCCGATGGGCGACGACCCCGCCGACGAACCAGCCCACGACGCCGCAGCCCTCGACGACGAAGACGCACCCTGGAACGGCGAGCTGACCAACGGCAGCCTGGCCCGGATCTTCCACGAGATCGGCGACATGCTCGAGGTCAAGGGCGAGCTCGTCTTCAAGACCGTGGCGTACCACCGGGCGGCCGACGCGATCGGGCGCAGTCCCGTCGACCTCGTCGCCGCGTACCGCTCCGGCACGCCGCCGAAGGTGTCCGGTGTCGGCCAGGCGATCAGCGACAAGATCGCCGAGCTGGTCACAACAGGCTCGATGCGGTTCTACGACAAGCTGCGCGCGGAGATCCCGCCGAGCCTCGTCGGCATGCTCCAGATCCCGGGCCTCGGCCCGAAGACGGTCAAGCAGATCTACGAGGAGCTCGGCATCGAGACGCTCGAGGATCTTCGCCAGGCGGCCGAGGCGGGCACCCTCAAGACGCTGAAGGGCCTCTCGGCCAAGACAGAAACCCTGATCCTCGCCGGCATCGCGGCCCTCGAGTCACGTCCGCGGCGCCTCCTGATCAATCGGGCCGAGGAGGTCATCGAGGGAATGGCCGCCGCGCTGGAGGGTGTGCCGGGTGTCCGCCGGATCGCACCTGCCGGGTCGTTTCGTCGCCGCCGCGAGACGATCGGCGACCTGGATCTGCTCGCTGAAACCGATGACCCGGCAGCCCTCATCGAGGTGTTCACGGGCCTCGGGGCCGTCGATTCGGTGGTCAACCGCGGAGGCTACAAGGCGGCTGTTCGGCTCCTCCGCGGCCCACAGGTCGACCTCATGGTCATGCCGCCCGGCGCGGCCGGCACGTACCTCATCCACTTCACCGGCTCGAAGGAGCACAACGTTCGTCTCCGCGCCATCGCCCGGGATCGAGGCTGGAGCCTGTCCGAGAAGGGCTTTCTCCGGATCGACGAGAACGGCGAGCCACTCACCGGCGACGCGGCGGAACTTCGGACGTTCCCGACCGAGGAGGAGGCCTACGCCTTCCTCGATCTGCCGTACATCGAGCCCGAGCTTCGCGAGGACGGCGGCGAGATCGAGGCGGCCCGAGCCGGCCGGCTGCCCCGCCTCGTCACCCAGGCGGATCTCCGCGGCGACTGCCACACCCACTCCGAATGGAGCGACGGCGCACATTCGATCGAAACCATGGCCGAAGCCTGCCGGCGGCACGGCTACGCCTACGAGGTCCTGACCGATCACTCGATCTCGCTCGCGATTGCTCGGGGTCTCTCCACGGAACGAGTCGAGGAGCAGCGAGCGATCATCGCCGAGCTGAATGCCCGCTTCGAGCGCGAGGAGCGCGAGGGAACGGCGCCACCGGAGACGCCCCCGGAGGGCTTCCGGCTGCTGCACGGCTGCGAGCTGGAAGTCCGGGCGGACGGTGTCCTCGACTACGACGAAGACCTGTTGTCGCGCTTCGACGTCGTCGTGGCGTCGGTCCACGTGTCTCGCCGCCAGCCGCGCGCGGAGCTAACCCGCCGGACGCTCAACGCGATCCGCAGCCCGCACGTCGACATCATCGCCCACCCCTCCGGCCGGATGATCCAGACCCGGGACGACCTCGATCTGGACTGGGAGGCCGTGTACGCCGCGGCCGCCGCGACCGGAACGGCGCTCGAAATGAATGGATCGCCCCACCGGCTCGACCTCTCGGTGGAGCGAGCCCGTCGGGCGGTCGAGGCCGGCTGCATCCTCACGATCGATTCGGACGCGCACAGCACTCGCGAGCTCGATTACGTCCGCTGGGGCGTCAGCCAGGCCCGCCGGGCGTGGGTCGAGCCGACGTCGATCCTGAACACCAGGTCGCGCGCCGAGCTCCTGGAGTGGGTGGCCGGGACGCCGGCCCGCTCGACGGCCTGACCGCTACCATCCACCCCGTGCAACGCTCCGTCGCCCTCGAGGTCCCTGCGACTCGCCGCGACCTCGCCCTGCTCGTCGTGGTCATCGTCGGGCTGGCACGCCTGCTCGACGGGCCGCTCAACTGGCTCGTCGCGGTCCTGCTGCTCGTAGCCACGCTGCTCGGGTCGCTCCAGGTCCTCGGCCAGCTCGACGCGCCCGAAGCGGAGCATGGCGTCCCGATCGAATCGCTCATCCTTCCGGCGGTTGCGGCGATCGGTTGCATGGGGGCAATCTCGCTCGTTCCGGTTGGCGTGCTCATGCTGCCGGCGCTCGCGGCGACGGCCTTCCTCGTCGACCGGACGCTGTTGCTCGAGGAGCGCATCCTCGTCTCGGACCGAGCGCTGACGCCGGAGGATCGCTCGTCCGTTCTGGTCGCGACGCTGCTCGTCGGGTTCATTGCGTTCGTGGGGGCCGCCGCCCTGGTTCCGGGTGGACTCGCCGGTGGCCCCGGCGAGCCTGTGCCGCCGCTCGCTGGCAGGAACCTGCTCCTCCTCGCGGGCGCCGACGCCGTCGTCGCGGGCCTGCTCGGCTACCGCGCCGCCGCGCTCCGGATGGCGACGCTCCGGGACGTCCTGTGGTCTGCCGCGACCTACGCAATCGCGATCGCCATCGGCGCGGCTGCGCTCCGGGCGATGGCGATCCCGCGCCTCATCGGGCCGGCGCTACTGACGCTTGCGTTCTATCTCTGGGACGCCTTCCACGGCGCCTCACCGTCGATGCGCCGCGATCCGCGCTGGATCTGGCAGACGGCCCTGCTCGTCGTGCTCGGGATCATCGTCGCCGGCTGGAACGTCCTGATCCGCGCCTGAGCCGGGTCGGCCTTCGACGATTCCCGCCAGGAGTCCGCTCAGGGGACCTTAGGCGTGAACGACGGGCAGGCCCGTGGGGCCCCGATGCCGAAACGGCGTTCGCGTTAGTCGTCGGCAGCTGCCAGATCGGGTTGCCAGCGGTATTGTCGGCCTCGGTTCCTGCCTAAGGTCGCCGATACGAACATCTGGCAAGTTCTGGCGCGGCGAGCCGGGGTCAGCCAAGGCGCCCGCGGGGCGTGCACGAGCCGGGTCTCCGTTTGACGAACCGGCCCCACGATGCTAGAAAGCGGTGCCCCCATCGGGACGTTGCGACGCGTCGCGCGCCCGGTCGGTTCAGGCCATGATCCCGAAAGGACGACCTCCTAGTGACCTTCCCCGAAGTCGACTCCCAGCCATCGAGCGCCGTCAATCAGACGCGCCTGAAGCGACAGCTGGCGGACCAGGCGATCGCGCAGGCGACGGCTGCTCAATGGACGGACGCGGCGGAGACGAACCAGCGACTGCTCGAGCTGGGCCCGGACGCGGAGGCCGAGAACCGCCTGGCGAAGGCGCTTTGGGAGCAGGGTGAGCTGGGCGCGGCTCGCGAGCATTACCAGACGGCCCTCGCCCTCGACCCGACCAACCGGATCGCCGAGCGCAACATCGACCGCCTGCGAGTCCTCCTCGTTGACGCCGGCGACAAGACGGTTCCTGCCCAACAAGGCAGCAAGGCGCCGGTCTCGATCTTCGTCGAGGAGACGGGCAAGACGGGCTTCGCCTTCCTGACTGACCTGCCGAACCCCCGCAAGCTCGCCCAGGTAAACCCCGGCGACGCGGTCGAGCTCGCGCCCGAGGGAAGCCGGCTCATCGCGACGAGCAATGGGATGCGAATCGGGGTCGTGGAGCCGCGTGTCGCCGCTCGCCTCCTCAAGCTGATCGCCGACGGCAACAAGTACGCCGCCGGGGTGACATCGCTGGGGGACAAGGACGTCCGGATCATCATCCGGGAGATCTACCAGGACCCACGCAACTACGGCAAGGTCTCGTTCCCGACCGCAGCCAAGTCGACCGACCTCCGGCCCTACACGAAGGGCACCCTCGTCCGCGAGGAGATGGAGCTCGAGGACGACCTCGAGGACGACGAGGAGGACGACGAGATCGAGGATCTCGACCGCGTCCTGCCGCCAGAGGCGACGACAGACGAGGCGTTCGAAGAAGAGGCCGACGACCTCGACGAGGCGTAGGGCCGGAGGGCCCCAGCCCCGGCCGAGTACGCTGTCCATATGGCGGGTCGCGCGTCCCTCGTCCGAGCGGAACCCGGGTTTTCACTCCCGTTCTTTGATCGGCTCGCACCGGCGCCGCCGCCGGCGCTCGTCATCGCCCGGATCGAGGCCCACTCCTCGCCCGGTGACGTCGTCCTCGACCTCCACGGTCGCGGTGGCTGGGTGGCGCATGCCGCGATTGCCCGCCAGCGGCCGACGGTCAGCCTCGAATCGAGCCCGCTGACCCGGCTCCTCGCCGAGCTCGTCCTGCGCCCACCCGACCTACGCCATCTCGATGCCGCCTTCCAGGCTATGTCGGCCTCGCCGCGTCGCCAGTCCAGTCTCAAGGTGGCGGTCGGCGAGCTGTTCGCGACCCGCTGCCCGACGTGCGAGCGGATGCTCACGGCCGACGAGTTCATCTGGGCCGGAACCTCGAGCGGCGACGAAGCCGAGGCCGACGCGGGACCGGCCCGTAAGCACTACCGCTGCCCGGTTTGCCGCGGCCAGCGTGGCGGTGCCGACCAGCGGACCGCGCCGCTCGACGAGGATGACCTCGCCCGGGCCCGATCGATCCCGGAGGACGCGGACATCGCCCGCGGGCGCCTGCGCGACCGCTTCCCGGTCGTTGAAGGCGGCACCGCGATCGTCGACGGCCTGCTCGATCTCCACACCCCGCGGCAACTCGTCGGCCTGGAGGCGATTCTCGAGCGCGTCGAGGGCGACCTGCGGGCCGCTCCGGTTGAAGCGGCTTTGCGGCTGGCCCTCCTCCACGCCCTGCTCCCGGCCAGCCGCCTGAACGGTTACCCCGGACGCGTCGGCTCGCTCCGGATTCAGGGCGGCCGGGTCCGGCCACCGGGCGGCGGCCAGTGGCGGGAACGAAATCCGTGGCTCGCCTTCGAGGACGGCATCCGCCTCGTCCGCGGCTTCATCCAGCGGCTGGAGGGCCATTCGCACGGGTCCGTGCAGGCGCGGCTAGGCGGCGACCTCCGGAGCCTCGTCGATGGGACGGCGACTGCAGTGCTCGGCATGGCTGGACCCTCGGCCGGAAGATCGTTGGGCCTGGGCGCCGGAGAGGCCGGGGGAGGGAGTGCCGGGCGCCCCATCCGGCTCGTGCTCGGCCAGCCGCCGGTCCGCCCGAACCAGGAGCGCCTCTCGCTGGCGTACTGGGGCACTGCCTGGGTCCTCGGACGGGAGTCGGCGGCGGTCCTCCCGCTCGCGGCACTGTCCGGCAGCGCAATCCGCGCTCCGTGGGGCTGGCAGGCGGCGGCGCTTGATCGTTCATTGGCAGCGGTCGAACCGTCGCTCGCGCGGGACGCTCGGGTCGTGTTCCTCGTCGATGGCGGCGGTCCGGAGGCGCTGGTTGCAGCGGCCCTCGGCGGTGTCGGCGCGGGATTCCGCCTCCTCCGTGCCCGGCTCGAGGACGGCGACGACGAGCTAGCCGGGCTCATCGAGCTGATCCCACCGGGCGCAGCGATGCCGGCCGGGCCGCGGACGCGGGCAAACGTCCGGCTCGACATCCTGCCGGGCGGCGCGGGCGACACGGAGGTCGTGCCGGGCCCGGGGCTGTTCGTGGCTCCTGAACGCTTCGACCGGCGGCCGTTTTCCGCCGCCGAGGTCGCCCGGACGGTCACCGAGATCGCAGTCGAGACGATCAAGGCCCGCGGCGAGCCCGCCCGTCACGAGCGATTGCTCGGCGAGATCCTCGTCGGCCTGGATCGGGCCGGCCAGCTGCGCCGCCTCATGGCCGTCGACGAGGAGGATGGCCATCCGGACGCGGCGGTCGCTCGGGACGCGGAGGTCGCTCGGGACGCGACGCAACCGGCTGCCGCCCCACCGACCGCCGACGACGAGCCGGACGGCTCCGGGCTGCGGACCGCAGGCCCGCCCACCCCCGCCCGTATCCGACGGCCCGCACGCCCCGCCGACACGTCGACGGACCAGGTCGAGGGACTGCTGGCCCTGATCCGCGACGAGCTCAGCCGGCCCGGCCATCGTCGCCTCGCCGAGATCGAGCCGGGCCGCTGGTGGCTGGCCGACCCGGCGGACCGGGCCGCCGCCGCGGCACCGCTCGCGGATCGCGTGGAGTGGGCTGTCTACAGCCTCCTCTCGACGGCCGGACCGCTCGCCGAAGCCTCGTTCTTCGAGCGGATCGCGGCCCTCTTCTCGGGCCACGACCTGCCCGACGAGGCGCTTGTCCGGGCCTGCCTCCAGAGCTATCGGAGCATGGCCAGCACCTCGGACCGGCTGGTAACGGGCGATGACCTGCTGCGCCGAACGCAGCAGCACGCCGAGACGATCGCGCAACTCGCGGACGGCGGCCATCGGCTGGGGATGAGTGTCTGGATCGGCCGCCGGGAGCAGGCGCGAAAGCTGGGCTCACGACGGCTGGGCGACTGGCTCGACGAGCGCGAGCATCGTGCGTATCTCGTTCAGATCAGCCGAGCGGTCGACGACGTCGCCGAGGTCGACTGCATCTGGTATGTCCGTGGACGGGCGGCCCTCCTCTTCGAGGTCGAGTGGACGGCGATGCTCGGTGAGCCGCTGCTCCGCAGGCATGCCCGAATGCCCGCGGACGACTCGCTCGTCCGCTTCCTCGTCGTCGCCCCGGAGCGGACCGAGCTCATTCGCCACAAGCTCGAGCGATCGCCGCTCCTGCGCGAGGCCGTCGAGCGCGACAACTGGCACGTGATCAAGTGGAACCACCTGCAGGCCTTCCTCGGCCGCGATCCGCTCGACCTCGCCGACCTCGAGCCGTACCTCGGCCTCGACCCTCTCGTCGAGCGATCCGGCGAGCAGATGCCCCTCTTCGAGGGCTGACGCCCGGCTGAGCGCGGCGGCAGCGATAGCGCGCAGTGATACCTAGGAACGCGACGCCTGATCGCGCGCTGCACGGTACCCTGTCGGCCAACAACCCTCGAACCAGACTTCCCATCCGCCCGGAGGAACCTGTGGCCCAATCCGATCAGCCGAACTCGGCCGTCAACGAGCTGTCCGACCGATTCTGGGAGGGCATCCTCGAGCTCAATCCGACGACGGCGACCGTTTACGGCGACGAGCGCTACGACGATCGGCTCGAGGACCCGAGTCCGGCCGGACGGACGCGAGCTCGCGCCCTGATGGAGCGGACGAAGGCGGAGGCGGAGGCGATCGCGCCAGACGGCCTCTCGATCGAGGACCGGATCACCCGGGACATGCTGATCGTCGTCGGCGAGCTGGGGATCGAGGAGGACGAGCAGGGGACCCACAGGCTCCGCGTCGTCGATCAGATCGGTGGGCCGCAGACGCTCCTCCCGCAGCTCTGCCAGTTCCAGCGCGCCGACACGCCCGAGCGCCTGGAGAAGTTCCTCGCCCGGCTGCGCGCCTATCCCGCCTATATGGCCGCCAACATCGACATCCTCCGCGAGGGGCTGGAGACGGGCCTCACGGCTCCCCGGATCGTCGCCGAGCGAACCGTCCAGCAGCTCGAGCGATTGTTGGCGATCCCGATCGAGGAGGCGATCGTGCCGTCGCTGGCCCAGGTCGCCAACGACGCCGACCGCGAACGAGTCCGCGAGGTTGTCCGCGACGAGGTCTACCCGGCCGACGCCGCCTTCCTCGAGGCGCTCCGCGGCGACTATTTCGAGGCGACCCGGCTGGAGCCGGGTCTCTGGTCCGCCCCGAGCGGGGACGCGCTCTACGAGACCCAGATCCGGGCCCAGACGACCCTCGAGCTCGATCCGCGCGACGTGCACCGGATCGGAATGGAGGAGCTCGAGGCGACCGAGATCGGGCGGCGTGAGATCGCCCGGGCGGCGGGCTTCGGCGACGACACGAAGGCCTATCGGGCCTCGCTCGCGGCCGATCCCGAGAACACGCCCACGTCGAAAGACGAGCTGGTCGCCCGTGCCCGCGAGGACATCGACCGGGCGATGGCGATCGCGCCGCGCTTCTTCGGTGGGCTGCCGCGGGCCGGCTGCGACGTCAAGCCGGTCGAGGAATTCAAGGAGAAGGACGCGCCGTTCGCCTACTACTTCCCGCCGTCCACCGACGGCTCGCGTCCCGGCATCTACTACGCCAACGGCTATGACCTGCAGAGCCGCAAGTATTCGAAGCTAGCCTCGACGACCTACCACGAGGCGGTTCCGGGCCACCACTTCCAGATCGCCCTCGAGATGGAGAACCCCAACCTCAACACGTTCCGCCGGCTCGGATCGCGCATGGTCGGCGGGGCCTACGTCGAGGGTTGGGGGCTGTACAGCGAGAAGCTCGCCGACGAGATGGGCCTCTACCGCAACGACGCGGAGCGGTTCGGGATGTTCGATGCGGTCGCCTGGCGGGCGGCCCGACTGGTCGTCGACACGGGGCTGCACGCGCTCCACTGGAATCGGCAGCAATCGATCGATTTCCTGCTGGAGGCCGGGCTGTCGGAAACTGACGCGGTCATCGAGACCGATCGCTATATCGCCTGGCCCGGGCAGGCGCTGACCTACATGATCGGCTGCCGCGAGATCGTCCGGCTTCGCAGCGAGATCGCGGCAAGGGACGGCTCGGCGTTCGACCTGAAGGCGTTCCACGACGCGATCCTGGGTCACGGCTCACTGCCCCTCGCGACGCTCGCCCGGGAACTCCCGACGTGGGTCGCAACGCCTGCGGGGACCTGACCTCAGCGGCGGCACCCCACGCTTCTGCTGAGCGATCCTGCGGTGCCACCTGGCACCGCAGAGGTTGCCGGATGAGGCGCACAGGCGCACCATTGACTGCCCAGTCGGAGCCCCCTGCGCCCGCTAAAGGCATTTTCGCGATTCCGAGTCGCGATCCGGCGCAGCACGCTCGCGCAATGGATCCGCGCTATGCAATGGAGGAGTTGCACGTGCCAAGTCATCGCCACGATTCCCGTCGCCGTGCCCTGACCGTCGGAGCCGCGCTTGCCCTCGTCATCCTGACCGCGATCCCGGCCACGGCCGCCGGTGGCGGCGTCAAGACGAGCAGGCCGGCCATGCTGCTGGGTGTCGCCCCGGGCACGACGGTAACGCCGCTCCTGACTGTCGGCGACGTCATCGCCACCGACGATGGGGAGTTTCGCTGGGAGGGAGTACCGGATGGCATATCGATCGCGCTCCGTGGCAACGGTCGCGTCGACGCCTACATCAACCACGAAACCTCGCTCGTCCCGTTCCCGTTCGCGGTGCCGCCGACACTCGCAACAGAGTTGAACTCCCAGAGCGACTACACCAACTCCCAGATCAGCCGAGTCGTCCTGAACCAGAAGAGCGCCGGCGTCCTGAGCGGCAGCTACATCGTCGACAGCACCGGCAACTTCCAGCGCTTCTGCTCGAACTTCCTCGCCACGGCAGCCAATGGATTCGAGCGGGACATCCTGTTCACGAACGAGGAGGCGCCTGACTGGGTCAACCGCACCGGCACGGCCTGGCCGGCGACGATCGGCGCCGACGAGGCCCGCGAGGCCGGCGTGGTCGTGGCAGTCGACATCAAGTCGCGGACTCACCGGATCATCTGGGGGATGGGCCGTCACAACCACGAGAACGACGTCGCGATCCCGGGGTATGGCTACCCTGTCGTCCTCTCGGGCGACGACACGTTCACGAACAACCCGTCGCAGTCGCAGCTTTACTCGTACATCGCCCCGAGCGCGGCGGCGGTCTGGAACGATGAGGGCGCGCTGCGGGCGTTCGTTTCGGACGGGACCGCGCAGCGGTACGAAGATTTCGCGATCGGCGACACGACCACGTCGGTGGCTGGGCACTTCATCGATGTGCCGCGGCTGATCGCGGAGGGACGCAACCCTGACGGCACGGACCTGATGGCGGGTGACGTCCCGAGCGCTCTCGGCGGGCCGTACCCGCTGCCGCCCAACGATGGGACATGGCAGCGCGACTTCGGCGGGGTCGGCATCGACGGTCCCCAATGGGTCCTCGAAAAGTGGTCGCAGCTCCACGGTGTCTTCCGGTTCATCCGACTCGAGGACATCGCGTACGACAAGCGGCCCGGCCAGGGGAATGTCGTCTACCTCGCCGACTCCGGTCGCGGGACTGCAGGGGACCCAGTCAACGGTCGCTCGACGAACGGTCGGATCTGGAAGATGGTCCTCGACCCGACCGATCCCACCCACGTGACGTCGCTGTCGATCCTCATCGACGGGGACACCGCGCCGGTCAAGGACCCCAACAGCATCCACCAGCCGGACAATCTCGAGACCACGGCGGCGGGGAGCCTCCTGATCGCCGAGGATCCGGGCAGCAGCCAGCATTTCTTCCCAGGTGAGGCGAACGCCACAGCCGCGAGGCTCTGGCTCAACAACCTCACGACGGGCGTGAAGATCGTCGCGGCGGTTGTCGATCAGTCCGAGGACGAACGTTCCACGGACGTCGACGCAGCGCCCGCCGCGGCCAAGCTCGGCGCATGGGAGTCCACGGGTGTCATCGATGCCTCGGCAGCGTTCGGGCCAGGAGCGTTCCTCATCAACGTCCAGGCCCATTCGCTCTTCGTCAACACGGACCCCGGTCCCGACCTGTCCGCGCCCGCCGGGCCGGACCTCTGGTACAAGCGCGAAGGCGGTCAGCTCCTGCTGATTAGAATTCCGGGGGCATAACGCTCACGGCATCTCCAGCAGACCCCTCCGGCGCCGTCGGAGGGGTCTCTTCATGTGTTCGGATCCCGCAAGCTGGGAGCCTGACGATCACGCAGAAGCAAGAAAGTGGTCAGCTGCTCCTGGCCGATCAGCGAA
>JANMPL010000323.1:0-10207 GCA_031369845.1 Chloroflexota bacterium | reverse complement strand
GTACCCTCCGCAGCGCCGATGATCTGGGAGCCTCGCTACAGCGGGCGCTGCGAGCCGCGATCGCGCTGGCGACTCCCGCCGCCGTGTGGATGGCCGCGGTGTCGCCGCTCGTCGTCGAGCTGGTTTATCGCCGAGGGGCCTTCGACTCAGGTGACGTGTCGATCACGACCGCAGTCGTATCCGCATTCGCACCGATGATTGCGCTCGGCGTCATCCAGCCCGTGCTGACCGGCGCTCACAACGCGCGACGGCGCGCGATGCTCCTTGGAACAGTGGCGTTTGCCAATGCGGGTCTGAACCTCCTGCTCAACATCGTGTTCGGAACGGCCATTGGGGTAGGCGGCATCGCATTGTCGACCAGCGTCACCGTGTTCATCATGCTGGCCTTTCTCGCTACGCGGATCTCCGAGCCCGGGTTCGACCTTCGCCTGATCGGCTCGTATGGCGTGCGTACCCTCCTGGCCGCAGGCGTCGCTGTTATCCCTACCTTGGTGATCGTCTGGATGGTCCCGACAGGGCTCGGCTTCGCGCTTGCGCCGATCATCGCCGCGCTGGCAGTAACGATGGCGGTGATTTACGTGGTGATCGCCAATCGGTTTGGCCTGACGGAACCGTTGCTGGTCCTCAAGGCCGCGCGGGCGCGGGTCCTCCGTCGTGCCTGACCAGCGCCTCCGGGTGGCGTTCGTCGTCGCCTCGCTCGACATCGGGGGCAGCGAACAGCAGATGTTGAGCCTCGCTGAAATGCTTCCGCGTGATCGCTTCGCGGTGGAGTTCATCCTGCTGTCACGGCGGGGTCGCCTCGCTGAGCGCGCGGAGCGAGCGGGTGCCCGGATCCACGTCCTGAGCTTCAGCCGATCGACGATTCGGAGCCAGCTGGAGTTCTGGCGTTTCGTTCGCCTGATGCGGCGCGGACGCTACGACATCGTCGATGCGTGGCTGTTCCACGGGTACGCGCTCACGAGCCTTACGCGACTGGTCAGCCGCATTCCAATCCTGATTGCGGGGCGGCGAAGTCTGAGCAACCACAAATACCGGTTCGGGCGGGTCGAGCGGCTCCTTGATCGCATGGCTCGTCGCAGCGTGGACGCGATCGTCGCCAATTCGGAGGCCGTTCGCACTGAGGTTGCTGTCTATGAGGGGATCGATCCCGGACAAATACGGGTCATCCACAATGGCGTCGAGGTCGCGACTCCGCTCGCACCCGCCACGCGCGCGGCCCTGCGGGCCAGTTGGAGTGTCGGCCCCGACAGCGTGCTCGTGGGGTGCATCGCCAACTACAAATTGGGAAAAGGACTCCACACGCTGGTTCGATCACTCGCGAGAGCGCTGCCGACGAACCCAGGTTTGCGCCTCATCCTCGTCGGCGAAGGGCCGCGACGCGCCGAGCTCCAGCGGCTCATCGACGAACTTGGCCTCCACGATGTCGTTCGGCTGCACGGCGCGGAGCCGGACGCGCGAGACATCATCGGCGCGTTCGACATCGCCGCCCAGGCGTCCGTCTCCGAGGGCCTGCCCAACGCAGTCCTTGAGGCAGCTGCTGCCGGCCTGCCGATCATCGCGACTGATGCCGGCGGCACGGCCGAGGTCCTCGACGGCGGCCGTGTGGGCATCCTCGTCCCGATCGACGACGAGGCGGCGATGGCGGAGGCGATCGGTCGGCTTGCCGCTGATCCGGAACTGCGTCGTCGTCTCGGTCGGTCAGCCCGGACATTTGTTGAATCGGCCTTCGGCGTGGAGCGCTTCGTGGCCGAGACGGCGGCGCTGTACGAAGAGCTCGCGGCATCGAAAGGGATCCGCCGGTGAGGCGGCCGCGGATCCTGCGGATCATCACCAGGATGAACATCGGCGGGCCGGCCACGCATGTGGTCGTCGCCAATAGCGGTCTGGCCGAACGCGGCTGGGAGACACTCCTGCTGTTCGGAACTGTGGAGCCGGACGAAGCAGAGGTGGACCTGCAGGCGATCGGTATTCCGATGGAGCGGATTCCAACGCTGGCGAGACCCATCCGGCCGGTCGCCGACCTGCGGTCGGCCGCGGCGATTGCTCGCGTCATCCGGCACTACAGGCCGGACATCATCCATACGCACCTCGCGAAGGCCGGTCTTCTCGCCCGCCCCATGGCACTCGCTACGTCACATGCCGTCCGGATCCACACGTTCCACGGGACGCTGTTCGGCGGCTACTTCGGAGCAAATGCCACCGGCGCGATCGTCCGGGCTGAGCGCCTTCTCGGCCACTTCTCCGATGCCATCGTGGCGTTGAGCGACCGACAGCGCGACGAGCTGATCGCCGAGCGGATCGCACCGCCAGCGAGAATCAAGGTGGTGCCCCTGGGCCTGGACCTGCAGCGCTTCGCCGTCGCGAGGGACGACACGGCGCGGACGTCCGCTCGGTCGTTGCTCGGGATCCCCGCCGAGGCCTTCGTGATCGTGGCCATCGGCCGCCTCGTGCCGATCAAGCGGCTCGAGCGACTCATCGACGCGTTCGCCGTGGTAGCCGGGCGGGTGCCCGGATCGCTCCTGTACCTGGTGGGCGACGGTTCGGAGCGAGAGGCCCTTAAGGCTCGCGTGGCTGCAGCCGGTCTGCTCGACCGGGTGACGTTCGTCGGGTGGTCCGGGTCGACGCCAGATTGGTATGCTGGTACAGATGTGGTTGCCCTGACATCAGACCGCGAAGGCACGCCCCTCGCGCTGATCGAAGCTGCGGCAGCGGGACGTCCGGTGGTCGCGACCGACGTCGGGGGAGTTGCGGACGTGGTGGCTGACGGATCGACCGGATTCGTCGTTCCGATCTCCAGCGGTGATTCCCTGGCCGACCGACTGACCCAACTCGCGCTCGATCCCGAGCTGCGTCGCGCGATGGGCCGCGAGGCACCCGCCCACGCGTCCCGATACAGCGCCGACCGTCTCGTGGCGGATCTCGATCGGCTCTATGGCGACGCGCTCGCGGAGCGGCGGCGCCCGTGAGTTCGTCCATCTCCGCCTACGCGGCGGCGTTCGTCGTCGCAATGCTGCTGGTGCCAGCGGTCTCCGCGTATGCGCGCCGACTTGGCGCGATGGCGACGCCGCGGTCCGATCGCTGGAACGAGCGAGCGGTTCCCATCCTCGGCGGTGTGGCCATCGCCGGCGGCGTCCTCGTGGGGATTGTCTTTCTTCCCGCGGACGCGCTCGATCGGGTGGCGCTGCTCGGTGGAATAGCGATCATGGTCGTCCTCGGCCTGGTCGACGATCTGGGGTCCGTCGGACCTCGCCGCCGCCTTCTGGTCGAGGCGGCGACAGCCGCCGGATTCACGTGGCTGGTCACCCCGGAGCTCGACGCGCCGATCAGAATCGCGGCCATCGCTGTCGCGACCGCCTGCTTGCCTGTCGCGATCAACGCCCTGAACCTCGTCGACAACGCCGATGGGCTCGCGTCCCTGCTGTCAATCGTCACGGCCGGCACGCTCGCTGCGATCGTCGCCGCGGTCGGCATCCCGAGCGAAGCCGGGACGATGGCATTGATCATCGGGGCGGCATGCCTCGGATTCCTCGTCCACAATCGACCACCAGCCCGCGTCTTCATGGGGGACTCCGGGAGTCTCATGCTCGGCTTCGGGCTGGCCGGCTGCTCCGTCCTCATCGTCCGCGACGCGGTCCTCCTGCCCGGTTCTTCACACGCTGCGGCCGCCATGGCCGTCCCGCTTGCGTGGGCCGTCCAGTTCGGTGATCTCGGGATGGTGTTCATCACCCGACTTCGACGGCGCACGTCGCCGTTCAGGGGAGGCGTCGACCACACGTCGCATCGGCTCATCTCTGGCGGTCTTGGCCCTATCGGCGTGCTTGTCGCTCTCAGCGCGTTCGGGGCCATCGTCGGCGCCGCCGCGGTCTGGCTCGCAGCAACAGCGGGAGATTTCCGCCTGGTCGCGGCGGCGGCCATCGTCCTGGCGATCCTGGTCGCCGCTTTCGAGACCGTGGTGGCGTGGCGTCTGCCATTTGGCCACAACCGCCCGGTGCCGGCTCCGCCGCCGATGCCGGCTCGGCCGGCCGCTCGACCCATCGACGTAGACGGCGTCGCCGTCAAGAGCGGAACCGGTATCGGCAGGACGGGCCCGTAATGCGGGTTCTGATCACCGGGGGCGCCGGCTTCATCGGCTCCCACCTCGTGGACCGGTATCTTGCGGACGGCGCCGACGTGATCGTCGTCGACGACTTCTCGACCGGGTCGGCGCGCAATCTGGCCCATCACGGGACCTCGAACCTGACCATTGTCGAGGGGAAGGTGGAGGACCCCTCGGTCCTGGACGAAGCATTCGTCAGCGTGGACCTCGTCTACCATCTCGCCGCCGCTGTCGGCGTCTTCGAGATTCTTCGGCGTCCCCTCGAGTGCCTGCGGACCAACCTCGATGCGACGGAAGCCGTGTTCGAGCGCGCGACCCGGGACGGCGTGCGGACGGTTTTCACGTCCACGAGCGAGGTGTACGGGAAGAACGGCAAGGCCAGGCTGGCGGAGACAGATGACTCGATCTACGGGCCGACAACTGCGAACCGCTGGCTCTATGCCGTATCGAAGGCCACGGACGAGTTCCTCGCCCTCGCAACGCACCGTGAATATGGCCTTCCAGTCACCATCGTGCGGCTGTTCAACACCATCGGCCCGCGCCAGACGGGTGCCTACGGAATGGTCGTCCCTCGCCTGACCCAGCAAGCACTCATGGGTTCACCGATGACCGTCTTCGGCGACGGACGCCAGACGCGGTGTTTCACGAACGTCCAGGACGTCGTGGAGTCGCTTGTCCGGATCTCGAGCACACCGGAAGCAATCGGACGCGTCGTGAACATCGGCCAGCCGGCAGAGATCTCGATCCACGACCTTGCGGAGCTCATCCGGGGCATCACAGGAAGCAGCTCGCCGATCGAATTCGTGCCCTACGGGGTCGCGTACGAGCCGGGGTTCGAGGACATGCGTCGACGAGCTCCTGACGTTGGCGTGCTGCAAGAGCTCATCGGGTATGTGCCCGACACACCGCTCGAGACAACGATCGAGCAGATCATTGCCTCGCTCCAGATGGAATTCACACCGTCGCTGGGCGGCATACCGCAGCCCACCTGACGTTCAGCCCAAGCCAGGGCCGGTTCATGCATCCCTGGAACCATCCGGGCGCGGGACCTTCGTAAGGGGGTCTTGTGACGTCCGGGATGGTAGGGTCGGGTTGTGGAACCCTCGGACGTGGCCGTCCCCAGCCGCCGATTCCCGCCCCGTATCTCGCGTCGGGCGGCGCTGATTTCGTCGGCGATCGCTGTCGGTCTCGTCGTGTCGATCGTCGGGGCCCTGATCCTCGTCAACCGGCCGCAGCAGGCCCCGATAGCCGCCGCGCCAACCGCGTCCCCGACCGCAAGCCCGTCACCGAGCCCCTCGCCCACGCCGACCCCGACGCCGACGCCATCGCCAAGCGCCACGCCCGCCGCCCCGATTGGGCCGGATCCGGTCTTGGGCTCGGATGGCCGCCTGACGGTTCTCCTTCTCGGGTCCGACGCCCGCTCAGGACTGTCAGGCAACCGAACCGACGTGATCATGGTGGTCTCGCTCAATCCAGCTACCGGCGCCGTCGCCGCGGCGAGCATCCCGCGCGATACGGCAAATTTCCCGACATCATCGAGGCAGACCTATGGGCCCAAGGTCAACGGGCTCTACCAATCGCTGATCGGGAGGATTGGGCAACCCAGAGCCGCCGGTGAGATGAAGCGCATCATCGGCGAGGGGATTGGTGTGGAGATCGACTCGTATGCCGTTGTAGGGTTCGAGGGTGTCCGGCGGCTCATCAATGCGGTCGGCGGCGTCGACGTGGTGCTGGCGAAGTCGGTCAGCGACCCCTACTACTGGGTCACCTCGCGGACACGCGGGGTCTTCTTTCCGGCCGGCACGAACCACCTCAACGGAGACCGGGCGCTGATCTTCGCCCGGACCCGCAAGGGCGACAACGACTTCGAGCGTGCCCGTCGCCAGCAGCTCCTCGTCGCGGCGGCGGTCGACGCGGTTCGCGATCGCGGCCTGAACAACCTTGTCAAGCTCCTCCCCGTCGCCGGTCGCTACGTCAGGACCGACCTGCCGTTCAAGGCCGCTCCGCTCCTCTACGATCTGGTGTCCGGGGCGAAGCTGAGCGACGCCAAGAGGGTCGTCTTCGGCCCGACCAAGTGGGCGTCAGGAGGCTCGGGCACTTCGTTCAGGCTCAAGCTCGATGTCGTCCGCGCCTGGACCGCCGAGTGGATGGCGCCCGTCACCACTCTTCCGGCACCGGGGGCCCGGACGACGCCGTTGCCCCCGATGGCAGCGCGATAACCAGTCGCTGCCCGGTGGCCTTGACTCACCGGCGGACGACAACCTCGCCAACGTTGCTCACCATGAGCGATCGGGCGACGTCCCAGAGGGCGGGGTTGCGGGCGAAGTCACTGCTGTAGAGCGGGTTCTTCCACGTGTAGAAGGCGATGCCCGCCGCGCCGAGATAGCGAAAGCCATCGCTGACCTGACGCCGGAGCTCCGCGGCCGTCGGGGTCCGTTGGTCGCCGGCCGGGTAGCCATGACCCTGGACCATCAGCCAGATCGGCGTGCCGGGCGTCGTCGCGGCCACGTAGCTCTTGATCTTCGGGAAGTTCACGGACGCGGCCCCGATATAGCCCCGACGGTACGTGACCGGATACCAATCCACCCAAAGGACGTTCGCCACGCCTGTCGCCCACGGGTTCGGGCTCGTGCCGAAGTGAGGCGTGTCGCCGAGCAGCGCCACGACGGGATGGCTCGGATCGACGCTCTTGTAGGCCTGGTAGAGCGACCGCATCTCGGCGAGTGAGATCCCGTTCCACGAGGGCTCTTTCACCGAAAGGTAGCCATAGAGCGCCGGGTGGTTCTTGACCTTGGCGACCCAGCCCGGGATGACCGACGTCTTGATCGTCCCCGCGGAGTAGTTGACGGTGTCGGTGAAGTAAACGAGCACCCTCTGGCGGTACTTCGCTGCCTCATCGAGGTAGGTGACCGGGTTCATCGGCGGGCTGAACGCCTTGACAAGGATCGTCGGTCGCGGCGAACCCAGCCCGGCGATGTCCGCGACGGGCACCTCCCAGGCGGCATACGCCGGCCCCGGGCTGGGCAGGACGCCGGGCGCGGCGGCGACGGTGACGGGCGAGATGAGCACGGCCACGGCGAGGATGGCGGTGATCGCGAAGGCCTTGCGCATCATACCGATCCTCTCGCGCCGATGACCACGCTGGCTATAGCAAGGATGGATGAAGGTCCTACATCCGATGGGGGGCGGCAGATGCCAGCCACTCACGGGACATCTGGCAGCTCCGCAGCCACGTAAGTCGCGAGTCCTCGTGCGAAGGCCGTCGCGATGTGGCCGCTGTCGCGATATACGAGCCACCGCCCGATGATCGGCGGGCACGGGTCGGTCGGGCAGATCCAGGGCGTCGGGTCGATGAACGTCACGCCCGCCTCGGCAGCGACGGCAGCCTCGACGGCCATGCGCACCGGCGCCGTCGATTCCTTCGACGAGCTCGCACACGCCAGCATGTCGTCGAGGTGCGCCGACAGGCAGACGGGCGGGTCGGCCTTCGGATTCGGCGTGTCGCCGATGAGGACGACTTTCCCGGCCAACCTGTCGAGGGCTCGCAGCATCCGGCCGAGGGCCGGGCCCCAGATCTGGTCGTGGGTCTGCGAGATGACCGAAGTCGTGGCGTCGATCATGAGCCGCGCGATCCGGGAGTTCGACACGACGACAAGAGCCGGGCGCTCGGCGGCGATCCGCTCGAGGACGTTCGTGCGCCACTCGTCGCACTCCGCGTACGGGCGCTTGAGGCTTGGGCTCCAGACTGAGATGTCGACGGCCGGGCACGAGGCCTTCGTGAATGAGACGAGGCGCCAGTTGCGCTCTACGGCGAGCCGTTCGAGCGCGGGGAACCACTGTGCAGCGTGCGAATCCCCAAAGAGCACGACCGTCGTCTTCGAGTCGAGCGCGGCGTAGGCGCATTCGCCGGACCTCACGTCCGGCGCCTGGAGGTGGCAGCCGTCGCGGTGGATCGACGGCACATCGGAGCGGGCCTCCCGAAGCGGCGGAATCAGGTCGTCCGGCACCGGGCCGCCGATCGTTGGCGGGAGCGACGGCCAACCGGGCGACTCCGGCGAGCCGGTCTGGCCGCCGCTCGGCGACGGGGAGACGCTGGCGGAAGACGTCGGCGCGGGCGTCGGGAGGACGAGTTCCGGCGTCGGGCCGCCGTTACCGCCGAGCGCCGTCCCCGCCAGCGGTCCGGTCTGGCCGAGCCCGAGGGCCATCACGGCCACTGCGACACTCGTCGCTCCAGCCAGGGCAAGCGTGCGGTGCGTGCGCAGCCCGGTGATCCGGCCGCGCCGGATCGGCTCCTCGACGAACCGTTGACTCAATGCTGCGATCGGGAAGGTCAGGAGCGCGAGCCCCAGGCGCGCCGCTGTCGGCAGCTCCTCGCCGAGCGCCGCAACCGGCAGGACGAGAAGCGGCCAATGCCAGAGGTAGAGCGAGTACGAGATGCGCCCGATCCACCGCGCCGGCGCCGTCGCCAGCAGGCGCGACGGGGCGGTGAGCGGCGTCTTCAGCCCGGCGACGACGACGAGCGCGGCCCCGACCGTCGGCAGGAGCGCCGCCAGGCCGGGGAATGGTGTGGCCGTGCTGATGACGAGCCCTGCGACGACGATCATCGCCAGCCCACCGACTCCCGCGAGGAGCGCGAGCCTGTCCGGGATCCGCGCGAGCCGCGTCGCCCCGAGGAAGACCAGCGCTCCGAGCGAGAGCTCCCAGGCCCGCGCCGGCAGGAGGAAGAACGCGAGCGGAGCATTCGTGTCGGTGAGCGCGAGTGAGAGGGCGAGCGACAGCGCTCCGACGATCGCGACAACGGCGCCGATCCACAGCGACCCGGCGCCTCGCAGCCGCGTCGCCAGGAGGAGGAGCGCGGGCCAGAACAGGTAGAACTGCTCTTCCACGCCGAGCGACCAGTAGTGGAGCAGGGGCGACGGGTCCAACTCCGCCTGGAGGTAGTCGGTCGCCAGCAGGGCAAAGCGGATGTTGCCGACGTAGAGCGCGGAGGCGGCGCCGTCGAGGGCGACGTCCGGCAGGCGAAGTGGCGGCAGCATGATCGCGGACGCGGCGACCGTTACGAGGATGACCAGCGCGGCGGCCGGCAGGAGTCGTCGGGCCCGTCGGGCGTAGAAGGCCGGCAGCGAGATCGTGCCGGTCTGGCGGACCTCGCGGACGATCAGCCCCGTGATGAGGAAGCCCGACAGGACGAAGAAGACGTCGACGCCGACGAAGCCGCCGGTCAGCAGCGGGAGCCGGGCGTGGTAGCCCAGGACCAGCAGGACTGCGACCGCGCGGAGTCCTTCGATGTCGGGGCGGAACGAGGGTCCTCCGGGGCCGTTCTCGACTGGCGCGAGGCCGCTCATGGCGGGTGGGGCTTCGGCACTACGGGATCGATCCGTTCATCGGCGGCCAAGTCTACCGAGCTACGCCGGCGCGTGGTGGCGATCCACCAGGCGGTCGCGACCGCGAGCGTAAGAAGCAGGCCGTTCAGGCTCGTCGCGTAGGAGCGGGCGACTGCCACCGAGACGAGCGCGGCGAAGGCCAGGTTGGTCGGTCCACGGGGCAGGCCGGGCAGCCGCCGACCGATCGCCTGGGCAAGGATCCCGAGCACAAGCATGATCGCGATGGAGAGGATCGGGCCGCCGTTCGCCCAGGCCTCACCCAGCACACCCGGGGCGGCGAACCCGCCGGACTCGCCCGGGAAGAGCCGCTCGTAGATCCAGTAGCCGAGCGCCGGCCGCTCCTCCTGGCCAAGCAGGATCGAGAGGCGTCGGACGTAGGTCGCCCCAGCGAAGTAGGGTTCGCGGGCCGGGATCTGGGTGGCGACAAGATCGAGCGTGAGTGGGTGGATCAGCAGGACCCGGTCGATCGTCCTTCGGACCGCGAACGTTGCGACGTCGCCCGGGCTGCTGAAGCCACCTTCCGGACCGACCCGAAGGAGCTGGACGCCCACGAACAGGACGAGGGCGGCGGCCGCCAGGCCCGCTGCGGCCCGCGCGGACAGGCGCCGGCCCGCCCACCAGGCGATGAGCAGCGCCTCGATCGTGAGCTCGAGGGGCAGGGCACGCGACGCGAGGGCGATCTCGAGTCCGCCGATTCCCGCCAGGGCCGCGGCGGCGATCCATCGAT
>JANMPL010000319.1:0-1723 GCA_031369845.1 Chloroflexota bacterium | reverse complement strand
CCAGAAGCATGATCGGATCGAGGCGACATTCGAGGATGCCGCTCGTATGGCGGAGGAGCCGCACGAGCGCCCACGCTTCGTCTTCGTCCATGTGCCCGGCCCCCATGCACCATGGGTCGTGGATGCGGCCGGGAACGAGTTCCCAGGCACGACATCGATGTTTGGAAGCTTCGTTGATCCCATCAAGGATCCGGAGATCCGGCGTCAGCGCTTCTTCGAATTCTCGACCTACATCGCCAACCGGACCGTCGCCACCGTTGATACCATCCTGGCCAGTTCAGCGAGGCCGCCGGTCATCGTCGTGTTCTCCGATCACGGCCCGGACATCTCGTTCGACACCCACGACACGCTCGCGTCTGACCTGAACCAGCGAACCAGCAACTTCATCGCGGTGCTCGCACCGGGTCACCCAGACCTTCTGCCCGACGATGCGACCCCCGTGAACATCTTCCCGATCGTCCTGAATGCCTACCTCCGGACAGACCTGGCCCTCCAGCCGAACACGTTCTGGGCGTGGCGGTCGGGCTCGTCGATTCTCGACTACGTCGAGCTCGATCCCAAGACGTGGAAGGCCAGGTAGCGTGATCGGCAGTCCGTGGAGCACTGACGAGCAACTAGACTTCGGGCCATGCCGCCCAAGTCGCTGACGCTCGTCCTCCCCGCCTTCGACGAGGCGGAGCGGCTCGGGCCTGGGCTCGACGAGCTGTTCGGTTACCTGCGGCGCCGCGGGGAGAGCGCTCGAGACGGAGCTCCCGGAGCTGCGTCGCTTCCGGAACGCATCGAGGTCCTCGTCGTCGACGACGGCAGCACTGACGGAACGGCCGACCTCGTCCGCGCCCGGTCAGAGGCGACCGGCGCCGCCGGCCAGGAGCCCGACCTCCGCGTGTTGTCGGTGGCACACGGCGGGAAGGGCGCCGCTGTCCGCGCCGGCATGCTTGCGGCTGCGACCGATCTCATCTTCTTCACGGACGCCGACATGGCGACGCCGCCCGACATGATCCCGCTGCTCGTCGATGCGCTCGAGACGCACGACGTGGCGCTCGGCAGCCGCATTCAGCCCGATGGTTCGGACATGCGCAAGAGCCAACCCTGGTATCGGCGGATGCTCGGCAAGGCGTTCCACCTCCTCGCCTCGGTCTGGGTCGTTGGTCCCGTCAAGGACACCCAGTGCGGGTTCAAGGGCTTCACCCGCGAGTCCGCCCACGACCTCTTCGCCCGGCAGCGGATCAGCAGCATCGTCTTCGATGTAGAGCTGATATTTCTTGCGCGCAAGCGTGGCTACAGTCTCGGCGTCGTGCCCATCCGCTGGGCCGACCGGCGGGGCTCGCGGATGCGCGCCAGTCCTGGCCTCGCCCTTCGGGTCGGGTGGGATCTCTTCCGGATTCCACTGATCCATCGCGGCATCGGCCGGGCCGTCGCGCCGTCGCGCAAGGCGGTCCACGCCGAGGATCCGGCCGACGGCTAGCCAGCCGGACTCGGGAGCTGCGGCGGCGCCGGCGCGCCTGGCCCGAGCGGCCCTTCCGATCGTGGCGATCCTCGTTCTCGGCGTCGTGCTCGGCGGGTCGTTGTGGGCGGCATCCGGGGCGGGGACGCTCGGCTTCGACTTCCTCGCCTACCACCAGGCGGCGAACCGGGTCCTGGCCGGCCAACCGCTATACGACCCGACCGTCCAGCAGACCGGCGGCTTCGGTCTCTTCTACTACCCGCCTCCGTTCGTCCTCGC
>JANMPL010000237.1:0-1934 GCA_031369845.1 Chloroflexota bacterium | reverse complement strand
AACCGCTCGAAGACGTGGGGCATGTCCTCCGGCTTCACGCCCCGCCCGTCGTCCTCGACATCGAGGAACGCGGAGCCGCCCTCGTGCCGGACGGCAACGCGGACGTGACCGCCGGTCGGGCTGTGGCGAATCGCGTTATCGACGAGGATGAAGACGAGCTGGCGGAGTCGCGCCGCGTCGCCCTCGACGATCGCTGGCTCCGGGTCGACCTCGACGCTCACGTCCTTCGCGCCAGCCGGCTTGGCGAGCGATGAGGCGGCCGCCGCGGCTACGTCGCCGAGATCGAGCGGCAGCCGGTCGAGCGAGATCGCGCCGGAGTCCGAACGGGCGAGGAGGAGCAGGTCGTCGACGAGCGACGTGAGATGCTCGACCTCCGCCCCGATGTCGTCGAGGGCGTCGCCGACGGCGCGAACGGGTTCATCGGCGTGTCGGCGGAGATGCTCGAGCGAGGCGCGGACGACGGTCAGCGGCGTCCGCAGCTCGTGACTCGCGTCGGCCGCGAACTCGCGCTGTCGGCGTAAGGCGAGCCGCTGGTTCGCGAGCGACTCACGGATCGGGACGAGGGCGCGGTTGGCATAGACGGCCCCGAACCCGAGCGCGACGAGGACGACCACCGCGCCGCCGACGAGCAGGACCGCGAGCATCGCGTTGAGTGTGGTCTCCTCGGCCGTCCGGTCGCCGATCACCTGGACGTACACCGGGCCAATATTCGTGTCGATGCGCTCCGTCAGGACCCGCAACGGCGTGTCCCGGATCGTGGTCAGCCTGACGTCCCGGTTGGAAGTCACTGACGCGTCAATCGACGCCTGGATCGGCAAGCCGTCGGGAATTGGCGGGGGGTGCCGGCCGACGGCAACGCCGTCCTTGTCGAGGACCATCGCGAACGTACCGGAACCAACGCCGCCGAAGATGAAGCCGAGCCCCGGATCGTCGATGTCAGGGCGGATGCCGCGGAGCTGCTCGATCCGGTTGTCGAGCTGCTTGAGGCCCTGTGCCTCGAGCGTCTGCGCGGCGATGAGATAGAGCGCTGCCCCGAGCACGACGAGGACCGCCAAGGTGCTCAGGCCGCTCCATGCGACAAGGCGCCAGCGAACGCGCCGGATCAGCCGGCCGTCGGTGGCGAGCGCCTCGGTTTCGACCGCGTCATTCGGGCCCATCGATGGGGCGCCGTCAGGCATCGCTCAGCCGATAACCGACCCCGCGGACCGTCTCGATCCGGCTCCCGACCTCGCCGAGCTTCGTCCGCAGGTAGTGGACGTAGGCATCGACGGCGTTCGGGGTGACCGCCACGCTGAACGGCCAGGCCTGGTCCAGCAGCTGGTCGCGGGTCAGCGTCTGGCCGGGATGACGGAGGAGGCATTCGAGGAGCGAGAACTCGCGCGGGCTCAGATCGACGTCGCGGCCGCCGGCTGTTACCCGCCGCGACGTCTCGTCGAGGCTGATCGGGCCGACTGCGAGCACGGGCTCGGGGCGCCTGGGACCTGCCGCCCGACGCGACAGCGCGCGGAGGCGGGCGGCCAGTTCTTCGAATGCGAACGGCTTGACGAGGTAGTCGTCGGCGCCCGCGTCGAGGCCGGTGACCCGGTCGCCGACCGTATCCCGGGCGGTCAGCATGAGGATCGCGAGATCCGGCTGCGTCCGGCGGATCCGGCGAGCGACGTCGAGGCCGGACATGTCGGGCAGGCCGACGTCGAGGATGACGACGTCGATCCCGGCCGCATCCTCGGCGATCGCTGCGCCCGTTTCACCGTCGTGGGCGACGTCGACGACATGGCGATCCTCCTCGAGCAGGCGCTTGAGGACCCGGGCGAGGCGTTCGTCGTCCTCGATGATGAGGAGATGCATCGATTCTCTCCTCAGCTGGGCGACGTTCGTCGTGGCGGCGCCGCCGCCCGATCCTGGCTCATGATCATATGCGGTCTCCCGATCGGTCG
>JANMPL010000229.1:0-5773 GCA_031369845.1 Chloroflexota bacterium | reverse complement strand
ATCCGGGCGACCCGGTCCTGGCGGTCCAGAACCTCGCCGTGAAAAGCGATCGCGGCCGCGAGGTGGTCCACGAAGTCTCGTTCGAGGTCCGGGCGGGTGAGATCTTCGGCATCGCCGGGGTCGCGGGCAACGGGCAGGACGAGCTGGTCGAGGCGATCACCGGCCTGCGCCGGGCTGCCGGCGGGACGATCACGCTCGCCGGCAATGACGTCACCGCCGAGGGAATCCGCGAGCTGCACGAGCGGGGCGTTTCGTTTGTCCCGGCCGACCGTCACAGGTTCGGGCTGGTCCTCTCGTACCCACTCACCGACAACCTCGTCCTGACCGACTACTACAACGCTCCGTATGCCAAGGGCCTCGTCCGGAACGAGAAGGCAATTCGAGAGCGCGCCGCGGAGGCGATCGAGCAGTTCGACGTCCGGACGCCGTCGGCCAATGTGGCCGCCGGAACACTGTCCGGCGGCAACCAGCAGAAACTGATCGTCGCGCGCGAGTTCGACCGCGACCTGAACCTGCTCGTCCTGGATCAGCCGACGCGCGGCCTCGACGTGGGCAGCATCGAGTTCATCCATCGCCAGACCATCAAGAAGCGGGACGCCGGCACGGCCGTCCTGTTGGTCTCCGCCGAGCTCGACGAGGTGCTCGAGCTCAGCGACAGGATCGGGGTCATGTTCCGAGGGCGGCTCGTGGCGATCGTCGACGGGCCGACGGCGGACAAGGAGCACATCGGCCTGCTGATGGCAACAGGCGGCCGGGCGGAAGCGCCGAAGACGACCGAGGAGGCAAGCATCACGGCATGAGGCGTCGCATTGTCGCTCCGCTGATCCTTCCGGCGAGTGCGCTGTTCCTCGCCCTCATCACCGGTGCCGTCTTCATCGTCCTCTCGAGCCCGCTCGTCGAGGGCCACTTCGACTTCGGTCTGCCACTGAAGGCCTACGGGGCGCTCATCTCCGGCTCGCTCCTGTCGACAAACGGCTGGATCGATACCCTCGTGAACGCCAGCCCGCTGATGCTCGCTGGCCTGTCGGTTGCGATCTGCTTCAAGGCCGGGCTGTTCAACATCGGTGCCACCGGCCAGACGCTGATCGGGGCCCTCGCCGCCGCCGCCGCGGGCGCGGTCCTCGCGGCGCAGCCCGCACCGATTGCGATCATCGGCGCGCTCCTCGCCGGTTTGGTCGCCGGGATGCTCTACGGCTTCATTCCGGGGGCCCTCAAGGCGTTCACCGGCGCCCACGAGGTCGTGACGACGATCATGCTGAATTACGTCGCGACCTACCTGATCGCCTGGGCGATCACAGGGCCCCTCCTTGCCCCCGGCGCGTCGTTCGCCCGGACCTCCGACGTCGGCGCTGCGGCGTTGCCCTCGCTGCTCGGACCGACCGGCCACCACCTGCACGCGGGTGTACTGATCGCCTTGGCGACGATTCCGATCGCCTGGTGGATCCTGAACCGGAGCACGGTCGGGTTCGAGGTCCGAACGGTCGGGGCGAACCCGGACGCGGCGCGCTACGCGGGGATGCGGCCGCGGCTCCTCACGGTCGGGACGTTCGCGGTCGGTGGCGGCCTGGCCGGGCTCGCCGGGACGATCGAGATCCTCGGCGTCTCGGGCTACATGCCGGCGGCCTACGCGACGAACATCGGGTTCGACGCGATCACCGTCGCCCTCATCGGGCGGGCGAACCCGTTCGGCGTCCTGTTCGGGGCGCTCCTGCTGGGTGCCCTTCGTGCCGGTGCGGCGTCGATGCAGATCCAGGCCGGCATCCCCGTCGAGATGATCGACATCCTCCAGGGCGTGATGCTGTTCTACCTGTCGGCCGACGTGATCGTCCGACGCATCTTCCGGCTGCGGAAGGTCGAAGGCGGCGTCGATGAGCTCGCGACGGTCAGCCGCTCGTACGGCGGCCAGACGACGGCGCCCTGATGGATGCCCTCCTCGACGTCCCCGTCCTCGGCGTCCTGATCCAGCTCGTCGGCTACCTCGGGTCGGTCGTCGTTTCAAACGGGCCGATCATCATGGCCCTGGCCGCGCCGCTGACCCTCGGCGCGCTGTGCGGCGTCATGAACGAGCGCTCCGGCGTCGTCAACATCGGCATCGAGGGGATGATGCTGGCGAGCGCCTTCATGGGCTGGTTCGCCGCATCGGCCGCGTTCCAGTCGATGGGGCCGAGCGAGCCCAGCGAGTTCTTCGGCGTCACGCCGCCACTCCTCATCGGTCTCGTCGCGGCCCTCCTGACCGGCCTCCTGCTCTCGCTGGTCCACGCCTTGCTGTCGATCTCCGTCCGGGCCGACCAGATCATCAGCGGCACGATCATCAATATCGTGGCGGTCGGCCTGACCGGATACCTGAACCTGCTCCTCAGCAAGTCGTCGCCCCCGACCGCGGGCAAGTTCGAGGCGTTCGTGCCGCCCCATTTCCTGACGGACCTGCCGGTCGTCGGCTGGCTCTTCCGGATGTTCCTCGCCCAGGGCCCGGTGACGATGTCGGCGATCGTCCTCGCCGTCATCCTCCAGATTCTGCTCTTCCGCTCGCGCTGGGGGCTTCGGACGCGGGCAGTGGGCGAGCACCCGCGAGCGGCGGAGACGGTCGGAATCAACGTGATCGCGACCCGCTACCGGAACGTGATCCTGGGCGGATTGTTCGCGGGCCTTGCCGGCGCCTGGTTCACCCTCGACTTCGGCAACTCGTTCCAGACCGGGATGACGAATGGCCGCGGGTTCATTGCCCTCGCGGCGCTGATCTTCGGCCGCTGGCACCCGGTCGGGGCGTTCGGGGCCGCGATCCTGTTCGCCTACGCGGGCTCGCTCGGGACGGCGATCCGGACCCTGCCTCCGACGGGACAGCTCGGAGACATCCTGTCGGCGATCCCGCCGCAGGCCTTCTCGGCGCTGCCATATCTACTGACGATCGTCATCCTCGCGGGCGTCGTCGGGCGGAGCGTCCCGCCGGCTGCGGTGGGGCGGCCGTACGAAAAGGAAGGGGCCCACTGACGGGCGACCCCGGCGACGCCAGCGACGAAGACACGAATCGTGCGGAGGACAAGGCTAAGGATCGGGCGCATACGATCGCCTTCCTCGACGTCGAAGAGAGCCGCGGCCCGGTCCCACTCCTCGACGACCACCTGGTCGCCGCCGTGCTCCGGTCCGCGCGGCGCATCGCGGTGGTCGGCGCCTCGTCCAATCCGAGCCGGCCGTCGTTCGGCGTTTTCCGCTACCTCGTCGCGCAGGGCTACGACTGCGTGCCGATCAACCCGAACGAGCGTGAGGTCCTCGGGGTCCCGGCATTCGGGACGCTGGCCGAGGCCGTCGAGGAGACCGGACCGTTCGACATCGTCGACGTGTTCCGACGGTCTGAGCTGTGCGTCCCGCACGCCCTCGAGGCGGTCGCGGCGGGCGCCGCATGCCTCTGGCTCCAGCTCGGCGTCGTCAACTGGGAGGCCGCCCAGATCGCCGACGAGGCTGGCCTCGGGGTCGTGATGGATCGCTGCGCGGCCATCGAGCACCGCCGGATCCGGGGCTGACCCGGCAATGAATTCATGAGGCCGTGAAGCGGGCGGGCGGACTGGCCGTTCTGCTCGGCGTCGTGGTCGCGGCTTGTGGGACGCCGACGCTTTCGCCGGGGCCAGGCGGCTTCGTTACCGTGGCCGCCGTTCGGCCGCCCGGTGGTGAGCCCGGTTTCTTCGAACCGATCCACCGGGCGCGGCTGATCGGCGTGGACGGGTCTGTCGCGGCGTCATGGGAACTGCCGGAGGTGGCGATGCCCGTTCCCGTTCAGCCCGGCCTGTACCGCCTCGAGGTCTACACAGTCTTCCTCGGCGACACTGTCGAATGCGTCGCCGATCCCGCGGCGCCCGGCGGGAGTCGCTGCAGCCAGCCGACGCTCGGTCCGGCGCAGGTCTGCACGCTCGATATCGGTGTGGTCGCCGGCCAACTGACCCGCGCCACGTTCCATGTCCTGCGTGATGGTCTCTGCGGACTCGAGAGCGGCGACGATCTCGACGCTACTTGATCAGGAACCCCAGCAGGACGAGCACGAAACCGACGACGATCAGGAGGCCGGCCCGCTGCGCCTGACGTCGGAGGACCATCATCGCGACCGACGCCCCTGTCGGTGACGTGTCACGGGCGCCACCACGCCAGGCCTCGTAGCGGGCGATGTTCTCGTCCTGCTCCTTGAGCGCCTGGTAGCGGCTCCACGGTGCCCGGACTCGCTGGTAGCCGACGGCGATCAGCACGACACCGAGCGCCCAGAACACGAGATTGAACAGCGTCACGAGGCGGGCTCCCTGCCGAGGCGTTCACGAACGGCCGATTGGACGATCGCGGCGTTGGCCTGGCCCCGGGTCGCCTTCATCACCTGTCCCACGAAGAACCCGATGACCGGCTTGCCGGCCCGATAGTCGGCGACGGCCTGCGGGTTGGCCGCGATCACGTCGTCGACGATCGCAGTGAGGGCGCCGGTGTCCGAGATCTGGCGCAATCCCCTCGCATCGATGATCGAGCCGACGGACTCGCCGCCCTCGGCGTGGGCGACGAAGACCTCCTTCGCGTTGGTCCCCGAGAGCTCGCCGGCGACGACCCGCCCGACGAGGTCCGCCAGCTGGGCGGGATCGACGCGGGCGGCGGCCTCGGGATCGGTCTTCAGGAGGCCGAAGAACGCGCCCGTCACCCAGTTAGCGATCGTCTTGGGATCGAGCGATGCCCCTGCCTGGCGCGCGCCCTCGAAGAGCTCGGTCGCGCGCGGCTCCGCAACGAGGACGGCCGCGTCGTACGCGGGGAGGCCGAACTCGGTCATGTAGCGGGTCCGGCGGGCGGCCGGTAGCTCCGGCAGCGCGCCCCGGATCTCGTCGAGCCATGCCGCGTCGACGCGGAGCGGGGGCAAATCCGGCTCTGGGAAGTAGCGGTAGTTGTGGGAGTCCTCTTTCGAGCGCATCACGTACGTCGTGCCGTGGTTCTCGTCCCAGCCGCGCGTGTCCTGGGTGAGCGTCTCGCCGGCGTCGATCGCCGCGGCCTGGCGCTCGATCTCGAACGCGATCGCCCGCTCCACAGATCGGAACGAGTTCATGTTCTTGACCTCGCCCCGGGTCCCGAACGGCTCCGTGCCGCGCGGCCGGAGCGAGACGTTCGCCTCGACCCGCAGCTGGCCGCGTTCCATGTCGGCGTCCGACGCGCCGATCGCCCGCAGGAGCAGCTGCAGCTCTTCCGCGTATCGGCGAGCCTGTTCCGCGGAGCGGACGTCGGGGTCGGTGACGATCTCCATGAGTGGCGCACCGGATCGGTTGAAGTCGACGAGGCTCACCTTCCGGCCGTCCGCGGCGGTCGCGTGGATGAGCTTGGCAGTGTCCTCCTCGAGGTGCGCCCGAGTGATCCCGATCGTCACGGGTCCTTCCGACGTCTCGACCGTCAGCCGGCCGGCCGACGCGAGGGGCAGGTCGTACTGGCTGATCTGGTAGCCCTTCGGCAGGTCGGGGTAGAAGTAGTTCTTGCGGTCCCAGCGGGTCGCGTCGGGCGTCGTCGCACCGATCGCGACGCCCGTCGCGAGGACATGCTCGACGGCGCGCCGGTTGATCGTCGGCAGGGCGCCCGGCAGGCCGAGGCAGACCGGGCAGACGTGGGTGTTCGGGGCCGCGCCGTCGTAGTCGGTTGAGCAGCCGCAGAACATCTTCGAGGCGGTCTTGAGCTGGCAGTGGACCTCGATGCCGATGACGGCTTCGTACCGCTCGAGGGCGCCTCTGCCGGGGGCCGTGGTCTGCGTCATCAGGCGGGCGCTCCGGCC
>JANMPL010000226.1:0-3300 GCA_031369845.1 Chloroflexota bacterium | reverse complement strand
CGCCGAGCCCGAGGACGACGGCGTGGAGCACCGGCGGTTCCTCGGGAATGGCGGCGATCGCCGCGGAGATGCCGGCGAGGACGGCCTCGCCGAACGAAGCGCCCCGAAGGAGCCCGAGGCCCATCGTCAGCGCGATGAGACCGGTCGCGACGAGGAGGAGGATCCGGACGAGGCGGTCGAGTTCGCGCTGAAGTGGCGACCGGCCACGGTCCGCGGGGCCCAGGGCGCCGGCGATCCGACCGAGCTCGCTCCTGGGCCCAGTGGCGACAACGATGCCCTCGCCCTGCCCGATAACCACGCTGGTGCCGGCGTACGCGATCGACCGCCGGTCGGCCAGAGCCGCCTCCTCGGGATCGGCTGCGGCCGAGGCCTCCTCCGGTAACGATTCTCCGGTCAGGATGCTGCGGTCGATCGTCAGCACGTTGGAGCGAACGATCCGGAGGTCAGCCGGAACGACGTCGCCCACGCGGAGGAGGACGATGTCGCCGGGTACGAGTTCTCGGGCCGGAACCTGTTGCGGGGCGCCGTCGCGGCGGACATCAGCTAGCGGCGCGGTCGCCGCCCGGAGCTCTTCGAGGGCGCGCTCGGCGCGAAACTCGGTCACGACGTCGGCTCCCACGATCGGCACCAGACCGACAAGGATCAGGAGGCCATCGCGGACCTCCCCCAGAAGCACGGCGAGGATGCCCGCGAACGCCAGCAGGATGACGAACGGCTCGGTCGCCGCGTCGACGATCGACGCAAGAATTGAAACGCGACGCGGCGGCTCGAGCTCGTTCGGTCCATAGGCTCCGAGCCGGGCCCTCGCATCGACCGAATCGAGGCCCTGCGACGGGTCGACGCGAAGCCGCTCAGCCATCTCGGCGGCGGACAGAGCGTGCGTCGCAGGTATGGGCTCAAGCTGTATCACGTTGCCTCGTCGGATAGCGGGGATCTAGCGAACGCCTACGCGGCGACGCTCCGTCCGACCAGGTCGATCGTGATCTCAGCTACGCCGCCGCCAACGTACCGCAGCCGCGTCGGCGGGCCCAGCCCGATCAGTAGCCGGTGGATCGGAGCGTTGCTCGCCAACATCGTGGCCGTGAATCGGGCGATGCGCTCGCGGCGCGCCCAGGCCACGCCGGCTGCCATGAGCCGCCGCCCGATGCCGCGGTGCTGGAACTCGTCCGCCACGGCAATCGCCACCTCGGCAGTGTCGGCGCCGTCGGGCTCGACGCACAGGTGGCCGACGATCCGCTCCTGACCCTCCGGACCGCCGTCGACGACGGCCACGAAGCCCTCCCGATGGTCGTGATCAGTTGTGCAGAATGAGATTGACTGATCGTGGCTCAGCGCTGATCCGACGGAGAAAAACCGGGTCCGTCGGCTCTCCGGCGAAAGCGCGGCGTAGAACCCCGCGAGCTTCAGCGCGTCGGTCGGGCGGATCGCCCGGACGCGAACTGGATCTCGTTCGCCATCAACTAAGCGTGCGGGAACTGACCGAATGATAGGGGTTCTCATCCGCTCGATCGTAGGCGAGGACGGCCAGTCGCGGCAGTGTCAGATGGCCTGTCGGGAGAGGTGGTTCGGCCTGTGGGTCTCGTAGGGAGCCGATCGACCCGCAATGGCCGGCAGGTCGGAGACGCTAGCTCCCAACGACCTCGATTACGGCCTCGGCGATGACGATGTCCTCGCGAGATTCGATCCGAAGGACGGCCGGCACGCCGCCCGACGCGGTCGCAAGGACCCGATCCTCGGCCACGTCACTGGTCGGAATTGGCGGCACGCCAAGAATCCCCAGGCGGCTCGCGATCCGCGCCCGGATCACCGTCGAGTTCTCGCCGATGCCGCCCGTGAAGACGATCGCGTCCACGCTGGGAAGGCACGTCGCCGCCGCCGCGATGCCGGCCGCTGCCCTCCGCGTGAACATCTCCAAGGCTAGGCCGGCCGCCTCATCGCCGGTGGCTTCGGCCGCGAGCAGCTCGCGAACGTCGGACGAACGGCCGGAGACGCCCAGCAGACCCGACCGATGGTCCAGGGCGTCCGCAAGCTCGGCGACAGAAGTTCGGCCATCGCGCAACAGGGCCATGAGGATCCCTGGGTCGACCGAACCGGCTCGCGTGCCCATCATCAGACCCTCGAGGGGCGTCATTCCCATCGACGTGTCCATCGGACCACCGTCGTCGACCGCAGTGACCGAGCAGCCGCTGCCGAGGTGTGCGACAAGGAGCCGCAGCTCCGAAGCCGGCAGGCCGAGCAACTCGGAGGCGCGCGCCACCGACCAGGCGACGGACAAGCCGTGGAAGCCATAGCGCCGGATGCCCCAGTCCTGGAACCAATTCGTGGGTACGGGGTAGCGGTAGCCGGCCGCCGGCAGGCCGGCGTGGAACGCCGTGTCGAATGCGGCCACGTGGGGAACGTGCGGCAACGCGTGGCGGGCTGCCCGGATCGTCTCGACCGCGATCCGGTTATGGAGCGGGGCAAGCTCGGCGAGGCCCTCGATCGCCTCGAGCGTGGCATCGTCGAGGAGCACCGGGCCTATGTAGCGTGTGCCGCCATGGACGACCCGGTAGCCGACCGCATCGATCGAGCTGGTCGCGATGCCGGCTGCCTCGACTGCCCGAAGCACGCTGCTGATGGCCGATGTGCGATCGGCCAACCGCGTCGCGTCGGCACCCCAAGCGATGGTCGTCTTGGCGAGGGCGTCCCGTCTGGGTGTCTCGATGACCGAAACCTTGAGCGAGCTCGATCCCGGATTGAGGATCAGGACGCGCAGCGCGCGGGCCTTGGCTCGTCGCTCGGGCTCCACGTCGCTCGTCATGGCGGGGCGGAGGGTCTCAGTAGGGCCATGTCCAGTCCTTGATCTCGGGCGAGTCGTCCCCATGCTCGCGCGTGTAGGCACGGGCTTCCACCCGCTTGTCGGCCATGAGCTGGCGGATGTCGGCAGCCCGGGAGCCGAGCCCGGGAACCCGGTCGATGACGTCCATGACGAGGTGGAAGCGGTCGAGGTCGTTGAGCATGACGATGTCGAACGGGGTGGTGACCGTCCCCTCCTCCTTGTAACCGCGGACATGGAGGTTCGGGTGGTTCGTCCGCCGGTAGGTCAGCCGGTGGATGAGCCACGGGTAGCCGTGGTAGGCGAAGACGATCGGCCGGTCCGTCGTGAACAGCGTGTCGAACTCACGGTCGGACAGCCCGTGCGGGTGCTCGCTGTCGGGCTGGAGGCGCATGAGGTCGACGACGTTCACCACCCGAACCTTGAGGTCCGGGAGGTGCTGGCGGATCAGAACGACCGCGGCCAGCGTCTCGAGCGTCGGGATG
>JANMPL010000223.1:0-3768 GCA_031369845.1 Chloroflexota bacterium | reverse complement strand
CCGAGGAGCACCTTGAGCGCCTCGTTCGCCTGGAGCATGCCCATGATCCCGGGCACGACGCCGAGGACGCCGGCCACGGAGCAACCGGGCGCGAGCTCCGGCGGCGGCGGGGTCGGGTAGAGGCAGCGATAACACGGCCCCTCGTACGGGATGAACGTCGTCAGCTGGCCCTCGAAACGGAAGACCGAGGCATGGATGACCGTGATGCCTTTGGCCACCGCCGCGTCGTTGAGCAAGTAGCGGGTCTCGAACGTGTCTGTGCCGTCGATGATCACGTCGTAGCCGGTGATGATCCGGTCGACGTTGTCGGCGACGAGCATCTCCTCGTGGGCAACGACCTTCACGTCGGGGTTGAGGGCCTCGATCGTCTTGCGGGCCGATTCGACCTTGCGCTCACCGATCCGGTCGTTCGTGTGGAGGATCTGGCGCTGGAGGTTGGAGAGGTCGACGACGTCGAAGTCGACGATCCCGATCGTGCCGACGCCGGCGGCCGCAAGGTAGAAAGCCGCCGGGGAGCCGAGACCGCCGGCCCCGATCAGCAACGCCTTCGACTCGAGCAATCGGGTCTGGCCCGCTGCGCCGACCTCCGGGATCAGCAAGTGGCGGCTGTACCGCTGCTTCTGCTCGGGGCTGAGGATGACCGGCGCTTCCCAGGGGAGTCCTGCCGACTTCCAGGCCTGGAACCCGCCCGACATCGAGGCCACGTTCGTGTAGCCGAGCTGCTCCAGGGTCTGGGCGGCGAACAGCGAGCGCACGCCGCCGGCGCAGTAGAGGATCACCTCGGCGTCGCGATCGGGAGCGGCAGCCTCGACCTGCTGCTCGACGTAGCTCTTGCTGATGTGGACGGCGCCGGGCAGGTGGCCCTGCTCCCATTCGGACGCCTCGCGGACGTCGATGACCGTCGCGGAGCCGGGGGCGAGCGCATCGACATCCTGCGGAGTGACCTCGCGGATCTGTGCGCGCGCCTCCTTGAGGAGGTCGGCATACGTTCGTGGCATGGGTGTTGGGCTCCGGTGGTTCGACGGGCTGCCGCGGGTTCCGCGGCAGGGCGGTGGGAAGGGTCGGTTGATTCGAGCCGGCTAGGCCGGCCGGCGACACTCGCAGCGGCGCCCGCGGTCGGTCGTCATGCGTTCGACTCCTGGGGCTGGGCCGTGGCCTGAGCGCTCTCGTCGGACTCGGCGAGCGCCTTCTGGAGCGTCTCGTGGCTGAGCATCGCGCACTTGAGGCGCGCCGGGCTGATGTCGATCCCCAGCAGGTCGAGGAGATCGTCGGCCCGGAAAGCCGTCACGTCGGCCACCGGCTTGCCCTTGATCTCGTCGGTCAGGAGACTCGCGCTGGCCTGGCTGATCGCACAGCCGCGGCCCGTGAACCCGACCCGCTCGACGACGCCGTCACGGACCGCCAGCTGAAGCGTGATTCGGTCACCGCAAAGCGGGTTCGAGCCCTCGAACGACGCGGTCGGATCCTCGATGACCCCGAAGTTGTGGGGCCGCCGATAGTGCTCGAGGATGTAATCGCGGTACAGATCGTCCATTCGGTCCTGGGAGTTCGTGCGCGCCACCCGGTCAATCCCGAGCTTTTTCGTCGGGATTGAATCTATGTCGCCTGCTGTTTGGCGTCAATCGAGAGCGCGCGGTGACAAGTTCATCGTGAAATCGGTTTTCCCGCGGCGCATAATCGCGGCGCCGCGTGCCGACTCGCGGGAGGCTGTCATCGATGGGAGGGAAACGATGTTCGACCCGGTCCGCGTAGCTCCGTCCGCCCGGCGACGGATCCTGGCCCTGCTCGCTTCGCTGATGATCGCGCTTCTCGTGCCAATGGCATCGACGAGCGCGGCTCCGAGGAAGGGCACGCTCAAGGTCGACTGTGCCGCACAGCCCGCGGCGCCCGCCCGCGCGCCAGGCTCCGCGTACGTCCACGACGTCACAACCGACGCAGATCTGGAACCGGCTACTGTCCAGACGAGATCCCGGGCCGCGTCGACAGCCCGCCTCGGATTTGTGCCGATCTCCGTCTCTTTTCACGTGATCAACAACGGATCGGGCATCGCCAACGGCAACGTCCCCGACTCGCAGATCACGGACCAGATCAACGTCCTCAACCAAGCGTATGCGCCCATCGCCTTCACCCTCGCCGCGATCGACAGGACGACGAACGCGACGTGGTACGGCGCGGGCCCGGGCACCGCCGCCGAGCGCGACATGAAGGCAGCACTTCGCAGGGGCTCGGCAGTCGATTTGAACATCTACTCGTCCAACCCCGGTAGCGGTCTCCTCGGGTGGGCGACGTTCCCCTGGAGCTACACGGGCGCTCCGTCCCAGGACGGCGTCGTGGTCCTCTTCTCGAGTCTGCCGGGCGGGTCCGCAGCTCCGTACAACCTGGGTGACACGGCAACCCACGAGATCGGCCACTGGCTAGGCCTCTACCACACGTTCCAGGGCGGCTGCAGCAAGAAGGGCGACGCGGTCGCCGATACGCCGGCCGAGAGGAGCCCAGCCTTCGGTTGCCCATTGGGCCGTGACAGTTGCAAGGGCAAGGCAGGCGGCGGCGTCGACCCGATCAACAACTTCATGGATTACACCGACGACGCCTGCATGTTCGAGTTCACGACGGGCCAGCGCGCGCGCATGGACGCGCAATGGACTGCGTACCGCGACGGGAGGTAGGCGAGCCGGCAAGAGCGATCGCCCGCTCGTCCGGGACGACGAGGCTGCCTAACGTGCCCCAGGTGGACTTTTGGCAGGAAAGCTACGCGAGCAGCGCCAGCGATGCGACCGCCGCGATCAGGCCAACCGTCGCGACGCCGAACAGCGCTTGAAAACAACCCTGCGGATCCACGGCTCCCCTCCTCGCTATTCGCCGGTTCCGAAGACCCGCTGAACGTCCAGCAGGCCCGCGACGAGCGCATCGATGTCCTCGCGGGTTGAGTAGACGTTGAAGCTCGCGCGCGCCGTGGCCGCCAGGTCGAGCCGCTCATGCAGCGGCATCGTGCAGTGGTGCCCGGCGCGGACCGCGATCCCGGAGCGGTCGAGGACCTGGGCGACGTCGTGCGGGTGGATGCCCGGCAGGTTGAACGGCACAACCCCACCACGCAGATCCGGGTCCATCGGCCCGTAGAGCTGGATCCCGGGCACTGAGCGCGGCAGCACGTCCAGCGCGTAGGCGACCAGCTCGCGCTCGTGGGCGCGGATCGCTTTCATCCCGAGCGCCATCAGGTACTCCGCCGCGAAGCCCATCCCGATCGCGTCGGCGACCGCCGGCGTCCCCGCCTCGAATTTCCACGGAATGTCGTTGAACTCCGATCGGCGGAGATGGACCTCGCGGATCATCTCGCCGCCGGCGAGGAAGGGCGGCATCGCCTCGAGCAACTCGCGCCGCGCCCAGAGCGCCCCGGAACCCATCGGCGCGAGCATCTTGTGGCCGCTGAATGCGTAGAAATCCGCCCCAAGCTCCTGGACGTCGACCGGCACGTGAGGCACGGCCTGGGCACCGTCGATCAGCACGAGCGCGCCCGCCGCGTGCGCGGCCTCGACCATCTCGCGAACCCGATTGATCGTGCCGAGCGTGTTCGAGACGTGGGTGAAGGCCACGAGCTTCGGCTTCAGGCGGAGCAGCACCTCCAGGACGTCCTGGCGGAGGATGCCCTCGTCGGTGATCGGGATGAACTCCAGATCGCCGTCGCGCTCCTGGACGAGGAGCTGCCACGGGACGAGGTTGGCGTGGTGCTCCATCTCGGTCAGGACGATGACGTCGCCGCGATTGATGTTC
>JANMPL010000212.1:0-2334 GCA_031369845.1 Chloroflexota bacterium | reverse complement strand
CCCAGCCCTCGGACGTGGGCGACCGAGCCGCGCATGTCGTCGATAGCCAGCTCCGCGTCGATCTCGACAGACCGCGTGAAGTCGGCCACCCGCGCGTCGTTGTCCTCCCCGAACCGCCCGCCCCAGAGCCGCATCGTCCCTCCAGCCTCCTCCGCCCCTCTGCATGGTAGCGGCGCAGCAAGACGACACAGGGCCGCGTGGCAATCGTTACGTTCCGAGACGCTGCGCGTCTACACTGCGAACTCCGCGTAGCGCCCTTCGGCATCTTTCGCCCACCGCCGTCACAGATGAGGTTCCGATGACCAGGATCCGCTCCCGCGCGCACGCACGCCTCGCGACGCCACTGGTCCTCGTCCTCCTTTGGTCCTTGGCTGCGGTGCCTGCGGCGCTCGGAGTTTCAGGCCGCGGGCCGACGTCAGACGCGCCGGCGCCCCTAGCGGATCGGTCCGCGAGCCGCCAGACCGAGGCGAGCGTTCGCGGTCGCGTCGAGGTCGGTCAAATTCAGCCCTCGGGCCGCGTCGAGATCAGGATCCCGACGAAGACTCCACGAACGCCGTCAGCTGATGGACCGAGCGTCGTCGACGCTGCTCCGCCGATTGACATAGGAACGACCAATACGACCGCGGTACCGTCGATGGTCAAGCTCGGCCTGACAACCGGCAACGCCAACACGCCAAGTCCGATTGTCGCGGTCGGGCCGGACCACGTGATCCGATCCGACGACGGCCAGATGCGAATCACCAATCGGTCGGGCGGCAACGCCACCGACGTGTCCTACGCTGACTTCTTCCTTCTGCCGAACGGGACCCAGAGCCAGCAGGGCCAGGTCTATTTCGATCCGAGTCACGGTCGTTGGGTCGCCATCGAGGCCAGTCGAGACTGTATTGCAGGCAATGGGGCCCTCTACGGACACGGCTATCTCGACTTCGCAGTCTCGGATTCCGCGAATCCTCTTGGCGGCTGGACGATCTACTTCTACACGTACAAAGACGCCCTCGTCTGGGATCCCGGATACGGGACGTCAGCCGACAAGGTCGTCCTCACCTCGCGATACCACCCGATGGTTCCTGGGTGTTCCTCTGGCAGCCCGGATGCATGGGACGCCACGACGATCGACTGGGGCGAGCTGCTCGCGAGCGACTTCGTGGCGGACTACTTTCCTCTGCCCCCGGCGAACGGCAAAAGGATCGACAACCTGACGCCGGCGATCCGCCGGGACGGAGCCTCCAATACCCTCGAATTGATCGCCCAGGTCTTCCGAACGGGCAGCAGCGACTATGCGACGTGGCTCTACCGGATCTCGGGGCCGGGGTCTAACGCCGCCATCGTCGGTGTCGACCTCTCCACGCTCGGCGTCGTGCCAGTGTTCGGCCACGGGATGTCGATCATGCAGGGCGACACGTCGTTCAATCCATGGGAGGGGCCAACCAGCCTCGTCGCGCAGGACGACAGACTCGTCGCCTCGCTCACGGAGACGTGCACGCCACCATCTGACACCGCCGAGCGCAACTGCGTCCGGATCGTCGACCTTGACACGTCCAGCGCGACACCGACGAGACTGCAGGACTTCTATCTCGGCAAGAATGGCAAGCACACGTTCAGCCCGGGCCTTGCCTTCTCCGCGTCCGACGAGTTGATCATCACGTTCCAGCGAGCGTCGGACACCGAAGGACCGTCGTCATTCGTGGTCCGTCAGTCTCCGACCGCCGCAGCCAATTCGGTCTCGGGAACACGAACACTCGCGACCGCGCTTGGCTTTTACGGGAACCCTTTGAGCGCCGAGATCATCGGTCTGTCCCCGGACCCGCTCGTTGCCGACGCCGTCTGGGTGATCAACCAAGCCGGCAAGACGACAGACCCCAATGAATACAGCCTCCAAGTTGCCCAGACCCGCACGGCCGCCGGGGACACCTATGTCCCGATCACGCCGTTGCGGGTCTTTGATACGCGCACGTTTGCCAACGCCATTGATGGTGACTTCTGGAACGGCGTCCCCAAGTCGTTCGACGTCGCCGGCATCGGAACGATTCCTGCCAATGCCGTCGCGATTACCGGCAATGTCACCACCCTCAATCCTCAGAGCGCCGGCTACGTGTCGGTCGGACCGACAGTGTCGGCGAACCCGACGAGCTCGACGATCAACTTCGCCGAGGGCGAAGAGCGCGCGAACAACGTGACCCTGCCGCTCAACGCCGACGGCGGCCTGATGGCCGTCTTCAAAGGCAGGGGCGGGGCGGATCGCTTCACGGGCCTGATTCTCGACGTGACCGGCTACTTCCTGGCCGATGACAGCGGGGCGACGTACGTGCCGATCACCTCGGCCCGGCTCCTCGA
>JANMPL010000206.1:0-1553 GCA_031369845.1 Chloroflexota bacterium | reverse complement strand
GAGAATCCGGAGTGAATGGACGTTGACCGACGTCAGTTCGTCCGGGGATCCGCCTCGCCGTGGGGGTCGAACTCGGCGATGATCGCCCGATTGTCGGCCGCCCGCTCGCCGTCGGCCTCCTCATCATCATCGTCGTCATCGGCCGTGATGAGGATGTTCTCGGCATCGATGGGGGAGACGTTCACAGCCGCTGTCAGCTGGTCGTCGCCGACAAGGACGAACTCCTCGTCGCGCTCCAGCTCGGCGGCGATCGCCTCGATCAGCGTATGGTGCTCGTGGTTGTCCTGGACCCGTCGACGAATCGACTGGACGAGCTCGAAGAAGTCGTCCGGCTCCATCTCGGTCTCGCGGACGAGAAGGACGTCGGAGAAGATCTCGTCGTCGCCTTCGTGAAGCTCGTAGAAATACACGCTGACTCCGGTCGGGAAGGGGAAGGGTTGGACGGCAAGTATACGTGGGCACCTCGCCGGGTCCCCTCAGCTTCCCGATGACCGAACCGTCGCCGACGCCCCGGCCGCCCGTCGCTGTCATCGTCGGCGCCGCCTCGAGAGACATGGCCGAGGACGACCCCCGCGGCTGGCGCCTCGGCGGCGGCGTTTCGTATAGCGCGCTAACAACTGCCCGACTGGGCATTCCGACGGCCGCCGTCATTGGCGTTGACGATGAAGCGAGCCACGCCCACGAGCTCGACCTCCTGCGGCAGGCGGGCGTGGACATCGAGCTGGTCCCGCTCGAGCACGGCCCCGTCTTCGTCAACCTGGAGCGGCCCGAAGGCCGGCTTCAGCTGTGCCTCTCGCGGTCGGACCCGGTCCCGGTTGGCGCCGTGCCCGATGCCTGGCGCCCGGCCCGCGGCTGGATCCTCGCCCCGGTCGCGGCCGAGCTGCCGGATGGCTGGGCGGATGTGCCGCCCGCCTCAGCGATCGTCGCCGTTGGGTGGCAGGGGCTGCTCCGCGACCTCGTGCCGGGGGAAGCCGTCCGCCACGTCGACCCCCTGCCGAATCCGCTCATCGCCCGGGCCGATCTTGTCGGGCTCAGCCGTGATGACGTAGACCCTGCGACCGAGCTGGCCGCGTTGTGCAGGCTCATGCGTCGAGGCTCGACCCTCGTGGTCACCCGAGGCGATCGCGGCGGCCTGGTCATGGAGGGCGGGCCGGACGGGCCGGGTCATCCGCGCCATTACCCACCGGTCCGGAGCCACGATTCAATCGATCCGACCGGGGCAGGCGACGTATTCCTCGCGGCGCTCGCCGCGGCACGCATTGAGCCACGCCTCGTAGCGGGGCGGATCGATGCGGGGTTCGACCTCCTCCTGGCCGCCGCGGCGGCGTCGCTTGTGCTCGAGGGCCCGGGCTTGCTTGGCGTGCCCGATCGGGGGGCGGTCACGGAGCGGATGGCCACCGCCCGCCTGGAGGGGAGCGGCAGGCCCGTCTGACGGAGCGCGGCGCCGCCGGCGCGCGTAAGCGGCCGTATCAGTGCGGCGCGGGCCCCGTCGAACCGCGGACTTCGAGCCAGACCGGGAGGATCACGTGGTTGGCGACACCCTCACCCGAGCC
>JANMPL010000205.1:0-8112 GCA_031369845.1 Chloroflexota bacterium | reverse complement strand
TCTTGAAGTCGCCCATGTCGGGCCGAACCTCGGCCAGGGTGACGCCGGTGACGCCGTTGATCTCGCGCGCCTGAAAGACGGGGATCTGGCGGCGATAGGGCTGGCCGCCGGCGACGTGGGCGGTCGAGGCGGGCGTCCGCATCGCGATGGGCACCGACTCAGGCGTCACGCCCCACGGCCGCAACCTCCGCGAGTTGGCGCTCATGGTCAGCGGCGGGATGACGCCCGCGGCCGCCCTCGAGGCAACGACGCGGAGCGCCGCCCAGCTGCTGGGCGTCGATGACGATCTCGGGACGATCGAGGAGGGCAAGCTCGCCGACTTCGTCGTGGTGACCGGCGATCCCTACGACGTCAAGACGCTGCCCGACCGAATCGAGAGTGTCTGGAAGGCGGGAGTGCGAGCGGTTTGAAGTTCGCGATTCGCTACGGCACGGTGAACGAGAAGAGGTAGGGCGCCTGCATCGAGACGCTGTCGCCGCCCAAGTCACTCTTCACGTGGAACACCGTCACGTTGTAGGTTCCAGCTGCGAGGGCCGACGACGGTGTCCAGGTCAGCACGCCGTCACTTGATTCGGCCACCGCGCCAGCGATCGTCGCCGCCCCGAGCCGGACCACCGCCGAGGTCGAGTAGTCCGACGCCTCGGGCTGGATGTTCCGCTCGAACGTCGCGACCGCGCCCGCGGCACCACCAGTCGCCGTGACGACCAGAGGGTCGCGCCAGGACTGGACGGCCTTGTGGTCGTCAGGCCCGGTTCCCCAGTCGGTCGACGTGTCGTCTACGAGCTGGGTCCCGCCGCTGCCGTACGAAATGGTCACATGGCGGTTGGCGGTGCTGACGATCGACCCCCACCACTCGACCCGCTCCCAGGCTCCGCGGGTGTACTTGTACTCGACAGCGGTTCCGTCGAGGATTGCGAGCGTCACCTCCCAGATTCCGCCGCCCCTGTTGACCAGTGGCTGCCTGGCCGGATCCCACGGTCCGAGCAGATCGATGCTCCCAGGGATGTAGACGGTGTCCCCGGGTGGCGTCGAGGCCGGGACGCGGACGCGGAACGTCACGTCGACGAGCTTCGGCTCGGCCTTTTGCGAGACCACGTTCGACGGACCTGACTCGTTCAGCGACCCATCGAACGCGGTCACGCGGTAGCCGTAGGTCGTGCCGCTCGCGACGCTCTCATCGGTGTACGACGGACTTGCGGACAGGATCGTCGTCAGGAGCTCGAACGGACCGCCGTCCTCGTTCCGGTAGATGCCGTATTCCGCCACGTCTGGGTCGGCCGGGGCCGTCCAGGCAAGCCTGATGAACGAGGTTGCCCAGTCGGTCACGTGGAGGTTTGTCGGCGGCGCAGGTGCCGTCGTGTCGTCGCTCGGGTAGATCGACAGGACGCCGGGCCAGTCCGTGCCCGACTCGCCCTCGAAGAAGCCGTCCTGATCGCCGTACGTCCAGGTGAGCCCGCCGTCGGTCGAGAAGCGAACGAGGAGATCGAAGACGCCGACGACCGCCGGCCGAAGCACGCCCTGGTACTCATAGTTGTTGCCACACAGGCAGCCGGCATTGATCGTCATCTGTCGCCATGTCGTCCACCCGCCTGGATCCGAGCCCTGGGCACCGAAGCCGACGCGGGCGATGATCGCCGAGGCCGGAGCGCCGGAGTCAGTCACCCCGGCCACGTACACCTGGCCGTAGATGGTTTCGGTCGTCTGGCCGCGGGTGACCGACGTCTCCTTGGGCCACTGGAGCACCGCGTAGCCGACCGGGTATGACGGCGTCGCCGCCGCCTGATTGGATGGCTCGCCTTCGTTGCCCACGGCGTCGAGCCCGCGAACCACGTAGAAGTAGCGCGTTCCGTTGCGGACGGTCGTGTCGCTGAACGATGTCGTCGAGGTGGTAGCGATCAGCTCGTAGCCGCCCGCTGTGACGGGGCTGCGATAGACGTGATAACTCGACGTGCCGGCCGGCGCCGACCAGCTCAGGTCGACGGTGCCGTTGCCGGCCGTTGCGACGAGTGAGGCCGGTGCGACGGGCCCAATGAGGTCCTGGAACGCATTGGCGACGAGGGCGAGGCCGCCGAGCGCGGGAACCGTCACGACGAGCTCGCCGCCGGCCGACGTTGCGGACGGCCCACCGGCGGGGAACCGCTGGCTGAACATGACGCCGTCGCGGAGGTAGCCGCCGGTCGGGACGCGGACCGCCTGGGACGAGGCGGAGCGGTTGAGGACGACGATCGCGGCGCTCGAGCCGGTCTTCCGACCATACGCTGCGACATCCGCGGCGTCGTCCGCGAGCAGGACCCGGAAATCGCCCGCGGTCAGGGCCGGAACGTTCCTCCGCAACGTGGCGAGGGACTGGTAGTGGCTGAACAGCGCGGTATCGGGCGAGCCGCCGAGGTCGGCCCATGGGTAGGTCCGGCGGTCATCGGGGTCGTCGTCGCCGGTCATCCCGACCTCGTCACCGTAGTAGACCGTCGCGGCGCCGGGGACCGTGAACTGGATCAGGGATGCGAGCCGGAGGCGGGCCTTGCCGGCGGCCACGCTGGCGGCGTTGGCTTCCTTGTTCGCCGGCGTATCGGGCCCGGGCGTCAGCGTCCACAGCAGCCGCTCCGTATCGTGGCTGTCGAGGAGGTTCATCAGCGAGTAGTACGTCGCGTCCGAGTAGTCCTCGCGGACTGACGCCAGCCGGGCGAGGAATGTCGAAGGCTCGATCGCATGGCCGCTGTCGGCGAAGCCCTTGGGGTCGAAATCCTGGGGTGCGAGGAAACCGAGGACCGCGTCGCGCAAGCGGTAGTTCATCGTCGTGTCGAGCCGATCGCCCCGGACCATCCGCAGCAGCGTCGAGTCCTTCTGCCACGTCTCCGAGATCGTCAGGGCCTGGGGATTGGCGGCCTTGACGACCGACCTGAAGGACTCCCAGTAGCCGTTCGGGAAGGAAGGGTCGCCCGAGACGTCGAGGCGCCAGCCCGACGCGCCGGCAAGGATCCAGTGCTTTGCGACGCTGTCCGGCGCGGTCAGGAAGTAGGCCTGGACAGCGGCCTGGGTCTTGAGCAGAACGGGAATCGAGTCGAAGCCGAACCAGCCCTCGTAGTCGGCCGACAACGGCCCGTTCGCCCCGGCGCATTTGCCGTTGCCGGCGCCGACCTCGGTAAAGACGAACCACGTCCGGTACGGCGAGCTCGTCGACTCGCATGCGCCGACTGTCGCGTAGTGGTGATACCGGTCGAACAGCGGGCTGTCCGACGACATGTGGTTGAAGACCCCGTCGAGGATGACGCGAATGCCCACGGACTTCGCGTGCTTGACGAGGTTGTCGAAGTCCTTCTGGATCCCGAAATACGGGTCGACGTGCTTGTAGTCCTGGGTGTCGTACGAGTGGTTCGAAGCCGCGTCGAAGATCGGGTTGAAGTAGATCGCGTTGACGCCAAGCGAGGCGAGGTAGTCGATCTGCTGGTCGACGCCCTTCAGGTCCCCGCCCATGTAGTCGCGGCCACGCGGCCCCTCACGCCCGGTTGCCGCCGGGTCGAAGCGGTTGGGGCACGCGGCGTCCGGGATGGCGTAGCCCCGGCAATAGCCCTCCGGCAGGGTCCCCCAACCGAGCTTGATGACAGGCTCGTCGTACCTGACGTCGCCGGTCTTCGGGTCGTTGTCCTTGCGGCCGTTGCGGAACCGATCCGGGAAGATCTGGTAGATGACAGCATCCTTGGCCCACGATGGCGCGGTGAAGCCCGGCACGTACTGCATGAGCGCCCAACTCTGGTCGAGCGCGTCGTCAGTCGCCAGTCCCAGGCCGCCGTCGAGCGCCGGCGTGTTGTCGCCGTAGTAGTCGGTGTCGGTGCCGTCGGTCACGACGAAGCGATACCAGATGTTGTCAGGCTGGGCGGCCAGCGAGCCCGGCACCGACGCCTGCCAGTAGTCGCAGCCGTCGCCGGCGAGCGATGCCTGGGCGCAGCCGACGTCTGAGGCAACCAGCTTCATCGGGATGACCTGGGCCCCGCCGGTCCGGAGGCTGAAGATCCGAGCGCCGACGGCCGTGACGTCGCCGTGGAATGTCCGGAACCTCAGGATGACGCCGGTTCCGGCCGGAACTGCACCACCGGGCGTCCGATAGAGCGTGTCGCGCGAGTCGTGGCGGAGGCCGTCCCACTCGACGTTGTTGTCGTGAGCGTGGCCGCCCGGGCCGACGCTGCTGACGGTCAGAACGTGGCTGGCGCCGTCGTAGCTGAACGTCGTCGTCGAGTCGGCCGCGGGCACGGTGAACGGGATGTTGGCGCCGCCGGGCGCGCCACCAGCCCCGTAGTTCACGTCCCAGCTCTCGTTGATGGCGACCTTCGTCTCGTAGTCGCCGGCGGGAATAGCGGTCGTCTCGAAGCTGTACGTGCCGTCCCCGTCGACGTCCTCCAGCCACGACCGCAGGCAGTCGGGCTGCCAGTCGCCAGGGCAACCGAGCTCGCTCTGGAAGCTGCCGGGCGCCACGGCGATGACCGAGCCGGCGTTGTCGGTGATCCAGTGGGTCTCGTGGTCGTAGTAGAACTTCACGCTGGTCTGGGCCGCGAGGGTGAGCGGGATGTTTGGACCGTTGGCGACGCCGTGGAGTCCGTAGTTCTCGTCCCACGAGTTGCTGAGGGGCGCCTTGTATTCCCAGGCCCCCGCGGGAACGCTGAACGTGCCCTGCCAGACCTCGTCGGAGGCGTCGTACGTCAGGTGGGTCGCGATGCAGTCCGGCTGCCAATCGTCACTGCAGCCCAGCTCCGACTGGAGGCTGCCCGCGATCGTCACGGCGGACGGGGCAGGCGTGTGGCTCGCGAGGGCCGGCAGCGGGACGCCCGCCGGGATGAGCGCGCCGAGCAGGAGGACAGATCCGGCCACGACGCGAAGGCGCAAACGGAATCTTCGGGCGGTGGTCTGACGAGACGAAGCGGGCATCGACCGAACCTCCAGAGCGATGCGCCCAGACGGTCGAATCCTCGACAGGGACTGGGCGACGGCCCGCAGGCAGGTTGCGAATTCGCGTCGTCGCCGCGTCCCCGGCGCACTAAAACCGGTCAGCTCCGAGCATCAGAGGATGCGACGGTCCCGATCCAGTGTCAACGCATCAGGACTTTTTAGTTCGCGTTCATGTGGCCGGGCCTGCGAAATAGGCTATTTACAATAGCCATGAAGGCTATGTACTATAGCCATGTCAACTGACCCGCTCAGGAGTACCCGCCGTGACCGCCTCGGCCCCCGCCCACACCCTCGACACCCAGGCCCGCCGATGGCTCCGCCTCGAGGGCGTAGCCGTGCTCGTCGCCGGAGCCGTCGCCTTCGGGCAGCTCGGCGGCGAGTACCTGTGGTTCCTCCCGGCCCTGCTCGTCCCTGACCTGGCGATCGCCGGCTATCTCGGTGGACCGCGTATCGGTGCGTTCGTCTACAACCTCGTGCACGGTGTGGCCTTCGGGCTCGTTGTCGTTGGCGCCGGGTTGGCGCTCAGTGTCCCGCCGCTCGCGCTCGCCGGCACCGTCCTCGTTGCCCACAGCGGCATGGATCGAGCGGCCGGCTACGGGCTGAAGCTCGTCTCCGGCTTCAAGGACACCCAGCTCGGTCGGATCGGGTAGGCGGCGGGGGGGGCCGTCGGGGCTGCCGATGCGGGCCGCGAGCTTGCCGCCCGGACCGTGGCCGGGTGAGCCCCGCCCGCGCCCGGACCTCCGCCGACGCGATCGTCAGCGCCGGACGAGCCCTCCTCGAACGGGGAGGGCTGGAGGCCGTCACGATGCAGGCGGTCGCCGATGCGGTCGGTGTCCGTGCGCCGTCGCTCTACAAACGGTTCGCTGGGCGGCCGGCGCTGATCCGGGCGATCGCCAACGATGTCGCCGCGGAGCTCGGGGCGGTGATCGCCCCGTCCCTCGAGATCGAGGATCCGGCCGAGGCCGTGCGCCTCCTGGCGGACCGCTATCGGGCCTTCGCCCATCGGTCGCCGGGGGCCTATCAGCTGCTGTTCACGAACCTCATGCCAGAGGCCAACCCGACTGCCGAAGCAAATGCCGCCGCCGCGGCCGGGCTCCTGTTGTTCACGGAGCGGCTCGTCGGGCGGGCGCGAGCGCTCGAGGCAGCGCGGCTCCTGACGGCCTTCGCCCACGGCTTCGTCAGCATGGAACTGGCCGGGGCGTTCCGGCTCGGCGGCGACGTCGACGAGGCGTACCGGTTCGCCATCGACTCGATCATCGAGGGCCTGGGCGTGACCGGCCCGCGAGGCTGAGGGCGCCCGTCGTCGTCCGCGCTCGGTCGACCCGATCCGCCAGACGGACCACTTCGCGCCGCCCCGATGGTCAGGCTGGCCAGATCCGCAGGACATGGTCTAAGGTTGTCTCCTCACCCGGTCGCGGCCAGCTCACCTGGCTGCCGTCTCCCCCCAGTCGGCCGGCAGGCCCGCTCCGATGGGCCGAGGAGGACAACCATGGCACCGCTTCCGATGCGGCCACTGCGCGCCCGGTCGCGCTTCATTTCGGTCGACCGGCGTCTGCCTGGAAGGCGACTGGCGCCGATGCTGGCTGCCTTCCTGATTGCTCTTTCAGCAATTCTTTCGTCACCGCACTCTGGGCTCCTGCAACCCGACGGCGGGCACGCGTCGGCCGCGTGCGGGTCGTTCCAGGCCCTGGTCAACGCGGCGCCGACGGGCGGCACGATCGTCGTCCCCCCGTGCACCTATCACGAGTCGGTGACGATCAGCAAGAGGCTGACAGTCAATGCCACCGGGGCCGTGATTGATGGTGACAACACGAGGAGCAAGGGCCTCGAGATCAAGGCGAGCGACGTCACGGTCAACGGCGTGACCGTCCAGAGGATCAAGAACGGGGCCCACGAAGGCGCCGTCCATGCGACGAGCATCTCGAGGTTCACCTTCAGGGACGGCGTCGTCCGAGACAGCGCGACCGTTTGCATCGTGCTGGGTGGCGGCTCGGGCTTCCGGATCCTGAGCTCGCGGTTTACGAACTGCGGCCAGGAGGGGTACTTCCTCAACAACGTCACCGACAGCCTGTTCCGGGGCAACAAGATCGACCACAACAACATGAAGCTCGCCTTCTCCGGCGCCGAGCAAGGCGCCGGCAAGACGATGGCGAGCGCACGGATCACGTTCGACAGGAACGAGGTCTCGTACAACCGCGGTCCTGGCATCTGGTTCGATAACAGCGTCGTGGATAGCGCGGCGACCAACAACCGCGTCCATCACAACGACGAGGACGGGATCTTCTTCGAGATCAGCAACGGGGCGCGGATCGCCGGCAACTCGGTCTGGGCAAATGGCTTTGGTGATCCACGCTGGGCGTACGGCGCCGGAATCACGATCAGCTCATCCGACAACGCCGAGGTCGACCACAACACGGTCGCCTGGAACGCGCGCGGCATCAGTGTCATCAGCCAGGGCCGCGGGCCCCAGCCCCACAACGGCATTGCCGTTTATGTCAACACCGTCATCAGCCAGACAGCGGACAAGATTGCCGGTTGGTACGACGACCACGGGGGCAGCCTGTACGCGGCCGGCAATGGCAACAGCGGCTGGAGTGGCCGGTACTGGATCGGCGTGGCGGAGCCAAGCAGCTATCGCTTCGAATGGGCCGGCGATCGTTCGACGGTCGCCTCTTACAACTCGACCCCTGGCGAGCAGGATGGAGTCAACCTGACGGCTGCGAAGCGCGACGCCGCACTGCTGGCGGCCGGGATTCCTGCAGGAACGATGCCCACCGTCGTTCCCCCCGCCCCGGCGAGCGCGCCGACCGTCGTCCTTCGCGGGTCGGTCGGTACCACCGCGCCCGTCAGGATCTCGTGGGCCCCGGTCGGCGGCGCCATCGCCTACCGCCTGCAGCTCCAGCGTGACGGCGGGAACTGGAAGACGGTCACGTTGCCCAGCCCGACGGCGACTTCGGTCGACATGACCCTGGACGCCGGGCACTCATACCTATTCCGCCTCCGGATGAAATTGCCGGCGTCGATCTGGAGCAATTGGGTCTACCCCTCCGCGCCCGTCAAGTTCACGTAGACGCGCGGTTACCGCGTCGCAGCGCTGACGGGGGCGGTCGCCGCCCGCCCCCGGTTGATCTCGTCGCGCCAGGCAAGCCATGACCGCCCGGCGTCGACGTTCCA
>JANMPL010000180.1:0-8182 GCA_031369845.1 Chloroflexota bacterium | reverse complement strand
TTTCGCCCTCACCGACGAGAACCGGCTCGTTCAGCAGAGCGCCCGCGCCTTCGCCGAATCGGAGATCCTGCCCAACATCCGGCAGTGGGACGAGGACGGCGGCTTTCCGCACGAGCTGTTCGGCCGGATGGCCGAGCAGGGTTTCCTGGGCGCGCCTATCCCCGAGGAATACGGCGGCTCCGGCATGGATTACGTCAGCTTCGCGATCCTGTGCGAGGAGCTCGAGCGGGCCGATACGGCCTTCCGTGTCGTCCAGAGCGTTCATGTCGGCCTGAACTCTCTAGCCCTGCTCCAGTGGGGGACCGAGGAGCAGCGCCAACGCTGGCTCGTGCCCCAGGCGAGAGGCGAGAAGCTCGCCACATTCGGCCTGACGGAACCGGGGGTCGGGACAGACGCCGGCAATCTCGCCTCGACGGCCCGCCGCGACGGCGACGCCTACCGGCTCAACGGGCAGAAGATCTGGATCAGCCTCGCCGACATCGCCGATCACTTCCTCGTGTTCGCATCGGTCGATCGGACGAAGAAGCACAAGGGCGTCACAGCCTTCATGCTCGAACGGGGGATGTCCGGCCTCTCGACTGGGACCCTCCACGGCAAGCTCGGCATCCGGGCCGGCAACACGGGCTTGATCAACCTCGACGACGTGCCCGTGCCGGTCGAGAACCGGATCGGCGAAGAGGGCGAGGGGTTCCTCGTCGCGATGAGCGCGATCGACCAGGGCCGCTTCACCGTCGCCGCCGGCTCGGTCGGGCTCGCCCAGGCGTGCCTCGACGCCTCGGTCAAGTACGCCCGCGAGCGGCAGACGTTCGGCGAGGAGATCGGCCGGCACCAGCTCGTCAAGCAGATGATCGCGAAAATGGCGGCGGGAACGGAGATGGGCCGCCTGCTCGTCTGGCGGGCCGCCTGGCTCAAGAACCAGGGCCGGCGGAACACTCGGGAGACGTCGCTCGCGAAGTGGCACGCCACGGAGCATGCCGTCCAGAGCGCCCTCGACGCGATCCAGGTCCACGGCGCGAACGGGTATTCGAACGAGTTTCCCGTTGAGCGCTACCTGCGCAACTCGAAGGCCGCGGTCATCTACGAGGGGACGACCCAGCTCCATACCCTGATCCAGGCCGACTACGCGCTCGGCTATCGCGAGGATCGACCGATCCGCTGCGAGCCGCGGCCGGCTCAGGGCTGGGAGCGTCAGCGGTCCTGACCGCAGCGCGATGAGGCCCTGGACCGAATCTGAACTCGCGACGCTCGGAGAGCTCGCTGAGACGTTCGTCCGGGGCGACGCGCTTCGCCGGGCGCGGCTCACGACGGAGGCGCTCGAGCGCGCGGCCGACCCGTCGCAAGTCCGCCAGCTCCGGCTCGTTCTCCGGCTCATCGAGTCGCCGCTCGTCAACCTCCTGCTGACCCTTCGCGCGCGGTCGTTCCGAACGATGTCGCCTGCGGTCCGGGAGCGGTATCTGCTGTCGTGGGCGACCTCGCGGATCCCGCTGCGTCGGTCGGCCTTCCAGGCATTCCGAAAGCTGCTGACCTTCATTGCCTACGCCGATCCGGGTGTCGAGCGCCCGAACACGCGTCTCACGGCGATCGGCTACATGCAGGACGCCCGCCCGATCGCAGCGCAACCCTCGCCGATCCGCGCCACGCGGCCGCCATTCGAGACGGGCTCGCCCGACGAGCCGATGGTCATGGAGGCCGATGCGGTTATCGTCGGGTCGGGGGCGGGCGGCGGGGTTATTGCTGCCGAGCTCACTCGAGCGGGTCGCTCCGTCATCGTCCTCGAGGCCGGGCCGCTGGTCGATGAGGCGTCAATGCCGACCGATGAGCTGGACGCGTACGACCGGCTCTACCTCAACCACGGCCTCCTCTCGACGTGGGATGGGTCGGTGACGATGCTCGCCGGGGCTGCGGTCGGCGGCGGGACGCTGATCAACTGGATGACCTGCCTGCCGGCTCCGACATGGGTCCGCGAGTCCTGGCGGCGCGACCACGGGATCGACGGTTTGATCGGCGACCCATGGGACTCAGATCTGCAGGCGATCGAGGAGGAGCTGGAGGTCAGCGCGGCGACCGTGATCCCGCCGAAGGACGAGGTGATCCTGCGAGGCGCCGGAGCGCTGGGTTGGGACGCGGCGCGGACCCGGCGAAACGCGACGGACTGCGGCGACTGCGGCAGCTGTCCGTTCGGCTGCGGGCAAGGGAAGAAACAATCCGGGATCCGTGCCCACCTCGCCTCGGCTTTCGCCAAGGATGCCCGGATCGTAGCCCGGGCACGTGTGACCCGACTCCTGCTCGAACCGGGGGCGGAGGGTGGCGCTGTCGGCGTCGAAGCCGATGCGGCCTGGACCGATCCGACGACCGGCGAGCCCGCCGACGATGGTCGGACCCGGCGCCTGACTGTTCGGGCCAGGCGTGTCGTCCTCAGCGCGGGAGCCCTCCGGACCCCCGCGATTCTCCAGGCGTCGGGCCTCGACCACCCCGCTATCGGCCAGCACCTGCGCCTCCATCCCGTCCCGGTCATCGCTGGATTGTTTCCGCAGGCGATCGACATGTGGCGCGGCACGATGCAGGCGGCCCGGTCACTCGAGTTCGCCGAGCCCAGCCAGGGCAACAACGGCTATGTCATCGAGTCGGCGCCAGGCCACCCCGGGCTCCTCGCCCTGGTTCTGTCGTGGGAGGGCACGGACGCCCACGCCGACGTCATGCTCCGGGCGCGGCGGATCGGGCCCCTCGTCGCCGTCACAAGGGATGGCGGGACAGGTCGCACGACGCTCACGAAGGCGGGAACCGTCCGGGTCGACTACCGGCTCGATGACGGCGGCGTTGCGACGCTGCGGCATGCACTCGTGTCGATGGCCCGTATGGCGCGGGCGGCCGGGGCTTCCGAGATCGTCGCGGTCGGGACGCCGCCGGTGTGGCACCGCCGCTCCGGGTTCCTCCCCGGCGACGAGGCGCCAGCCTTCGCGAGATTCGAGGACGCCCTCTCGTCATTCGACTTTCGGCCCAATCGCGGCACCATCGCCTCCGCCCATCAGATGGGGACGGTCCGGATGGGCGCCGACCCGCGCGGCCACCCCTGCGACGTGCTGGGGCGCGTCCGATGCGGTGAGCGCGGCGATCGCGTCGTCCGCGGGCTCTATGTCGCCGACGGGTCCCTCTTCCCGACAGGCCTCGGGGTGAATCCCATGATCACGATCATGGTCCTGGCTCGGCGGGTGAGCCGGACGATCCTCGGTGAGGCCTGAGGGGTCGTCGGTTCCGGCTAGGCGGCGGCGTCGGTCTCGGTGTGGGTCGCTCGCACTGCCGGTTGGCGCTCGCGCGCCGCGGCCGTACGTCGCGCGGCGCTCGTCAGGCGGCCGCGGGCCGTGATGATCAGGGCTACGGCGAAGATGATGACGGCGCCGGCGACGAGGGTCCGCGGCGTGATCGGCTCCTGGAGCACGATCGCCCCGAGGAAGACCGCGACGATCGGGTTGACATACGCGTACGTCGCGATGAGCGGAAGGGGCGCCACCCGCAGCAGCCAGACGTAGGCGGTGAAGGCGACGAGGCTGCCGATGACGGTCAGGTAGGCGAAGGCCGCGAGGGACTCCGGCGAGACCGCGTCCAGTCGGAACGCCGACGCCTCGCCTTTGACTGTCGCGATGACGATGAGGATCACAGCACCAGCGAGCATCTGGCCGCCCGTCGCGACGAGCGGGTCCTTCGGCAGTTGAGCCCGGTGCGACGAATAGAGCGAGCCACACGCCCAGCTGATAGGCGAGATGAGGAGCGCGAGGATGCCGCCGGGGTTGAACGTTTCCGCGACCGCCGCGGAGGGCCCGACCAGGATTCCCACGCCGACCAGGCCGATCGCGACTCCTGCGATCGCGACGCGCGGGAGCCGCTCGCCGAAGAAGACGCGGCCGAGGACCGCGACCCAGAGCGGCATCATCGCGATCATCAGGGCGGCGATCCCCGACGGAACGGTCTGCTCGCCGAGAGCGACGAGGCCCATGCCGCCGACCATGAGGGCGGCACCGACGACCGTCATGTCGCGCAGTTCGCGTCGCGTCGGCAACGGGACCCGACCCCGCCGACGGAGGAGCGCTACGCCGAGGATGACGAGCCCGGCAAGCCCGAACCTGGCGCCAGCGAGGAGGAACGGAGGAAGGGTCTCGACCGCGATCCGGATCCCGAGATACGTGGATCCCCAGACGACGTAGAGGATGGCGATCCCGACCCAGATCAGGCTCGTCCGCGACGGAGGGCTCAGCGTTGGCATAGTCGGATGGTCCAAAGTATGGGCAGTGTAGCAGACCCGCGAAACGAGGCCGGCTGGAGGGCAGGGTCGCTGTGGCGGCCTACGCGGCGCTGTAGGCGGCGGCGCTCGGACGGCACTCGCGACACGCCCGGTAGCCGGCCGCCTCCGGTGCGCCGGCCGAGCGAAACGGCACCCGGTGAACCGGCGTGATCCGCTTCGCGTTGTGGCAGGTAGGCAGGCAGTAGATCCGGGTCGTGTCCGAGCCGATATAGCGGATGCCGGCGCGCGCAAGCCCTTCGAGCTCGTCCGGATCGAGGCCTTCGGCGGCGAGGATCGTCCGCTTGTTGCCGGGCCCGCCGAGGGAGTACTGGCCGATCGTTCCGTCGCTACGCACGACCCGGTGGCACGGGACGATGAGCGGGATGGGATTGTGGCCCAGCGCTGTCCCGACGGCCCGCACCGCCTTCGGCCTCCCGATCTCCGCGGCCACCCAGCCGTACGGTCGGACTTCGCCGCGCGGAATCTCGAGCGCCTTCAACCAGACCGCCTGCTCGAATTCGGAGCTGCCGCGGAGGTCGAGCTGGATTCGGGCCCGACGATCGCCGCTGAGCCGTCGCTCGATCGCCCGGGCGAGGCCGGCCGGGATGGCAGCCCGCCGCTTGGCCCGCCGCCCGGTCCGGGCGAGGAACTTGACCTCGAACGCGTGGTCGTCCCTGGCGCTCTCGATGGCTGACACGCCGCGACCGTTCCAGGCGAGCCGGAGGGGGCCGACGGGCGACTCGATCAGGGCGTAGTCATCGGCCAGGCCAACGGCCACGAGGGCACCGTGGGCGAGGCTGGGCGGAGCGGGCTCGGCGAGCGTCGCGAGAGCGGCTTCGATGGCGTCGAAGTCCAGGGCCGGTCGGTTCATGCGGTCATCTCCTCCCGCTCACGCCGATCGGCGGCAACGAGCGCATCGCGCAGGGCGGCGAGGCCGCGATGGACCTGCGCCTTCAGTGTTCCTTCGGGTCGGCCGAGGGCTTCGGCCATCTGGGTGTATGAGAGGCCGTCGACGTGCCGAAGCACGACGGCCGCTCGCTGCGCTGGGGGGAGGGTCGCGAGGAGCAGCGCCCATGTGGCTTTCTCGTCGCTCCGGGCAACCGGATCGATGATCGGCTCGGCCGATGGATCGAACGCAAGCACGACGGTCCGCACCCGCTTGACGCGGGCCCGGTTGCGGCAGACGTTCACGACGATCGTCGCCAGCCAGGGTCGCAGCCTGATCTCGCGGATTCGAGCTCCGTCGTAGTCGATGAGCGCGCGATATGCCCGGACGAGCGCGTCCTGGGCGGCCTCTTCCGCATCGCTCCGGTCGCCGATGAAGCGGAGGGCAATGGAGAAGAGCCGGCCGGCGTGGGCGTCGACGAGCGCCTCGAACGAGCCATCTAGATCGACGGCGAGTTGGGCGGCGAGGGCTTCGTCGGAGCGGAGCGAGTCGTCCATCGACCTATGAAACACCACGCTGTCCCGGTTGGTTGCACTGAATGTCGATAAGGCGAGAAAGGCAGGTGTGCCCGAGACTTTGAGGCGGCGGCGCGACGGCCGTTGGGTATCCGCCCGATGCCGGGGCCGATCATCGAAACGAGAATGTGGCCATCGAGAAGACCGGCTCACAGGCACCGAAACCACTCGGGGCCGGCCGGCAATAGGAGGGACAGATGTCCGCATCCACTCGCACGCTCCAGCAGTCGCTGGGCTTCGGCCAGATCGGCGCGGCGCTCGCCGTCGTCGCCATGGTCATCGTCATCGCCGCCTTCCTCGCCTTCGGGGCGCTGGGCGCGGCCAAGACCATCGTGCCGGAGTACGGCACGCCGCCCGACGCCCGAGTCCAGGCCCCGGCAATTTCCGTTGAAGTGCCGCCGGACGCCGACGATCACGGTTCGCCCTTGACGAAGCCCTATTCCGGTGGGCCCCGGGTTCAGCCGAACTGACCTACCAGGCGCGCCGATCGCCCAGACCGGTGCGCCAACCTTGACCGCCGAAGCGCCGTCCCGACCGGGGCGGCGTTTCGGTGTCCGGAGCGGTTCGGCGGCCCGGGCGCCGCGCATTGCGGCTCCGGGGCTCGTGCCATGCGACAATCGGCCGACGATGCCGCCCGACGACCGGTTCGACGACCTCGCCCAGAGCCTCGGAGGCTTCTATCAGAGCTGGGTGATCTACCTCGGCCTCCAGCTCGGCCTGTTCGCGCTGATCTACGCGGCCGAGCCTGAGGGCCTCACCCCCGCCGAGCTCGCCGCCGCCGCGGCATGCGCTCCGGAAGCCGTCGACGCCTGGGTCCGGGCGGCGCACGCTAGCGAGCTCCTGGAGCACGACGGCACGCGGGTCAGGATGGACGCCGCAGCCGCATCGGTGCTGCTCGACGAGTCCCGTCCCGAGTACCTCGGCGGCCAGTTCGTCGTCGCTGTCGTCTCGAGCCTCGACTACGCCGGCCTCCCCGACTTCTTCAAGACCGGCCGGCCGATCGACGAGCGCCCGCCGCGCTTCCACCGTGCGATCGAGGCCGTGACCGTCCAGGACATTGCCGTCTTCTTCCAGGAGGGGCTGGCCGAGCTGCCGGACCTCGCCGGGCGCCTCGCCTCGGGCATCCGGATCCTCGACGCCGCGTGCGGCGGCGGCAAGTGGCTCATCGCGGTTGCCACGCGCTTCCCCGCAACGGAGCTCGTCGGCGTCGAGTTCGAGCCCGACTCTGTGGCCCGGGCGATGCGCCACGTGACGGACGCGGGCCTCGACAAGCGGATCCGGATCGAGGCACGCGAGATCCCATCGATGCCGTACGTCGAGGAGTTCGACCTCGTCTACATGCAGGACGCCCTGCACGAACTGCCCGATCCCGTGGCCTCGCTGAAAGCTGCGTGGAGGGCGGTCGGCCCCGGTGGCCGTCTCGTGGTCTTCGAGTGGTGCCTGCCGCCGTCGCTCGAGGACTCCCAGAACCTCCAGGCGGAGCTCATGTGGGGGATCCAGATCGACGAGCTCTACCAGGGGACCCGGATGTACACGCACGAGGGGTTCGACAGGATGTTCGCCGAGGCCGAGGTCCCGCCGCCGAGCGTCGTCGAGCTTCCGTCGGCTGCTTCGCTGTTCGTGGTCAACCGCCCGGGCTAGCGGCCGGCTGGCGGCCCATCGGTCCGTCGAGCCCGGATCTCCGGGTATCGTGCGCGAGTGGCAACCCCGCTTCCGGCCGGCCACCCCGCCGAGCTCACTCACGCAGACGCGCGCTGGCTGGCGTGGCACGAGGCCTGCAGTCATGGCCTCGCCGGGCGCGAGGTTCGCGAGCTCGGCGACGCCGTCATGCTCCACGACCGGGTCGACCGTGAGCCGTTCTGGAATCGGATCGCCGGAATTGCCTGGCCGGACGAGTCCGCGGCCTTCGATCGCCGCCTGGCCGAAGCAATCGCGCTCTTCGGGTCGCTCGACAGGATTCCTCACGTTTGGCCTCTGCCGGGCTTCGACGAGCCCGCCGATTTGACCGCACGGCTCGTCTCCCACGGGTTCGTGGACGTTGGGGCCGGCGTCCTCATGGCGTTCGATCCGGAAAGCTCCGAGCCGGCTCGGCGGGATGGGCCCCATCTTGCGCCGGGAATCGGCATCGAGCGCTTCCATCGGACGGCGGGCCCTGGCGCCAACGAAGGCGCACGCGCCATTGCAGCCGTCCTCGCCGAGGCGTTTGCCGTCGAGCCCGACCGGGTGGGAGCCATCGAAGAGGAGACGCTTGTCCTCTTCGGTAGAGAGGAGTTCCACGCCTGCCTCATCCGGGTCGACGGAGAACCGGCGGCGGCCGCCAGGCGGACGACGTTCGCCGGGGCAAGCTACCTGTCGTCGATCGGTACGCGGCCCCGATTCCGCGGCCTCGGCCTGGGCCGGCTCGTGAGCGAGGCAGTCCTTGGTGACGCGATCGACGCGGGGAGC
>JANMPL010000124.1:0-2532 GCA_031369845.1 Chloroflexota bacterium | reverse complement strand
AGGCGTCGATGACGGCAGGGACGGCGAGCCGCGGGGTCAAGGGTGAGCGTCGTGCGGAGATGCTCACCGGCTACGCGCTGATCGCCATTCCCCTTCTGCTCTACACGACGCTCTTCTTCGGGGCGATGGTGTACGCCGGGTACATCAGCCTGTGGCGGTGGGGGCTGCGCGGGCCGCGGAACTTCCTCGGGCTGGGGAACTACCAGGACATCCTGTCTGACCCGATCTTCTGGAAGGCCGTGACCAACACGGTCTATTACGTCGCGGTCTGGGTGCCGCTGACGATGGCGCTGGGCTTGTTCCTCGCGATCATCGTGAACCAGAAGCTCCGTGGCCAGACCTTCTTCCGCGCCGCGTTCTACTTCCCGACCCTCGCCAGTTCGGCCGCGATTACCGTCGTCTGGCTCTTCCTGCTTCAGCCCGATGGGCTATTCAACGGCATCCGCGGCGCGATCGGGCTGAATCCGCTCTTCGAGGCCCTCGGCTTCCCGCCGAATCAGAACTGGCTGGGCAGCTCGAAGACGGCGATGAACTCGATCATCATCCTCAACGCTTGGACGACGTCCGGCACGGTCATGCTCTTCTACCTGACATTCCTGCAGACGATCAGCAAGGAGATCTACGAGGCCGCAGCGATCGACGGGGCGGGCGCGTGGCAGATGTTCCGCCGGATCACGTTTCCGCTCCTGAGGCCGGCCCACTTCTTCGTAGGGACGCTCCTGCTGATCGGCGGCCTCAAGCTGTTCGACCAGGCGATCATCGCCGGCGGACGCGGCGGAGAGCCAAACAACTCCCTGACGACGATCGTGCTGTTCATTTACCGCGCCGCCATCACCGACAACGAATTCGGGTTCGCGGCCGCGGTCGGCCTCGTCCTGTTCGTCCTGATTTTCACTTTGACGCTAATTCAGCGGCGGCTGTTCGGCCAGGAACCGAGCTGGTGATGGCGACCCTATGACCGCGCCCGCCGCGCCCATCGCGCCACGCCCGGCCGCGCACGCGGAGGTTGCCATCGCGGGCGACCGCGGCCGCTCGATCCGTCGGGCGATCGCCTACGTGTTCCTCGTCGGTTATGCGCTCCTTATGCTGGTGCCGTTTGCGTGGCAGGTCATCACGTCGTTCAAGACGGACCGCGACGCGCTGCGCCTCACGATCATCCCCGATCCGTTCACCCTCCAGGGCTGGGAGAAGGGCTTCCTGACGCTCGATCCGTCGATCCCGCAGCTCTTCATCAACAGCGTCATCGTCGCGGCCGGAGTGACGATCAGCAACCTCGTCCTGGCGAGCATGGCGGGCTATGCGTTTGCCCGCCTGCGGTTTCCCGGTCGGGAGATCCTGTTCCTCGCGATCCTCGGCACGTTGATGATCCCGGACCAGCTCCGCTTCGTACCGGTCTACCTGATCGAACGGCAGCTCGGCCTCATCACCCGCGAGCCCCAGAACTATCTCGGCGTCGTCCTCGTCCTCGCGATCGAGGCCCAACAGCTCTTCCTGATGCGGCAGTACTTCCTGTCGATCCCGCGGGACCTCGAGGAAGCGGCAAAGATCGACGGCGCTGGCTTCTTCACGACGTTTCTTCGGGTCATGCTGCCGCTTGCCGGTCCTGCCCTGGCGGCTGTGTCGATCCTCGCTTTCCAGGGAGCGTGGAACGGCTTCTTCTGGCCGCTGCTGATTCTCCAGGACCAGGGTCACTGGACGTTGCCGCTCGGGCTGTTCCAATTTACCCAGGAGTTCCTGTCGTTCTGGCCGGCGCTGATGTCGGTGACGATCGCGGCGATCCTGCCGATTCTCGTTATCTACCTCTTCTTCCAGCGCTATTTCGTGGCGAGCGTGGCGGCAAGTGGCGTCAAGGGCTGAGCCTCTCCCGGCGCGGGCCGATGGCGGGCTGCGGAGCGCGTTCCGCGCGGCAGCATTCGACTTCTACTATCAGTCGATCCGGGTCGTGCCCGCGAACATTCTGTGGGGCATCGCGCTCCTCGCTGTCCTCGTCATTGCCATCGAAGGTGGTCCGATCGTCACGCTGGCCGTCGCGCCGTTGCTGGCGATTCCGTACGTGGGCGTTGTTCGCCTGGCTGCATTCGCGGCTCGCGGCCGCGACGTCGTTCTGTCCGACGTGTGGCGGGCCTACCGCGAGTTCGGCCTGCCCGCCCTCGGAATCGGGGTCTTGACGACCCTGGCGGCAGCGCTCCTGGCGTCGAACGTCGTCGTCGGAGTGACGATGGGCGGACTGGTCGGCTGGGTATTGGCGACCTTGGCCGCGTCGGGACTGCTGGGGATCTGGGTCGTGGGGTTCCCCCTGTGGATCCTCCTAGTCGATCCGGAGCGCGCCGACCGGCCGCTGCGGGACCGGCTGCGCCTCGCCGTGCTGGTCGTGCTTGCCGCGCCGGGGCGGCTCGCGGCCCTGGCACTCCTCCTCTTGATCGTCTTGCTCATCAGCACGGTGGCGTTTGCCGCGCTGATGACGATCTCCGTGTCGTACGCCGCGCTGGTGGCCGCGCGATACGTCCTGCCACTAGCCGATCGCCTCGAGAC
>JANMPL010000095.1:0-2253 GCA_031369845.1 Chloroflexota bacterium | reverse complement strand
GGGTCCGGGAGATGCTGACGGCCCCGATCGGGCGGGTGGCCGGGCGTGGCGAAGTCGCCTGAAGGTCGAGCCGACACTGGAACCCCGCAGCCTCCGATCGAGGCCGCGGGGTTTCTTGATCTGGACTGGACCGGGACCTCGAGGAGGCCCGGCCGCTCTGGCTACCGTGAAACGGCGCTGAGGGCGTTCACCTGACCGTGACCGTTGAACGAGTTGTAGCCCGTTCCACCGGTGCAGACCTGTGGAGCCTCATTGTCAACCGCCGGGAACGGCGCGTAGATCGAGGTGTCCGGGCAGGCCATCGGATCCGCCGTGGAGGTGATCCGCGCGGTCACGGCCCCGGTCGACCAGCCCGGGTGCTGGCTCCGAACGAGCGCCGCCAGCCCGGCCACGTGCGGCGACGCCATCGAGGTTCCCTGGAGGTAGCAGTAGGCCGCGCCGGTTGCAGGATCGACGACCCTGCGGAGGCAGGGACTGGCGGACGGATACGTCGAGAGGACGCGCCCGTTCGGAGCGGCCGCCGTCACCTGGAGGCGCGAGTCGCCTCCCGGGGCGATGACCTGCCCGATGCCCATCCCGTAGCTCGAGTAGAAGGACTTGAGCTGGCGGTTGCCATTCGCCATGACGCCGACGACGCCGGGCACTTCAACCGGCACGACAGCGCAGGCGTTGGTGACGTCGCGAACGACCTCGCTGCCCGGCGGGAAGTCAGGGCTCGTGCGGTCCTCGGTCGGGTGGGTCAGGTCGTCGGACTGGTTGCCCATGGCCGCGACGACGATCGTCCCCTTCGACTGGGCGTACTTGATCGCCCGCTGCTCGGCAGCGAAGATCGCTCGCTGCTCAGGATCGTTCTTGCAGTTGAACAGCCACGGGTCGGCGAAATAGCTGTTGTTGGTCACGTCGATGCCATGCGAGCCAGCCCACATGAAGGCGCAGACCACCGCCTCCGGAAAGAAGTAGCCGTCGTCGTTGCCCGCCTTGATGCCCGCGATCTTCACGTTCGGGGCCACCCCGACGATCCCAGTCCCGTTCGAAGCGGCGGCGATGGTGCCAGCCGTGTGGGTGCCATGGCCGTTCAGGTCGTTGCCCGCCAGCAGCGGGGTCGGCGCACCGCTCGTGCAATTGGTGCTGTTCGCAGCGTCATAGTTGGGAGCGAGGTCCGGGTGGGTGAAATCGAGGCCCGTATCGATGTCCCCGACGACTACGCTCGCGTCGCCGCCGGTGATTGCGTGCGCCTCGGGCGTGTGCATCTGGATCATGTCCCACTGGAGCCCGGACAGGTTGTCGGAATCAGTGGCCGGGGTGTCAACCGTCGCGGCCGCGCCGTCGTCGAGGGCGTCATCCAGCCGGACGGCCGTCTTCGACGTTGCCGCGGCGCTGGCGACCCGCTTGTCGCTGACCATCGAGGAGCGGAACGTTGGGCTGCTCGACCGGGCTACGGCGACGCCGATCGCGTTGTAGCCGACGACCAGAGTGCCGCCGGCGCGCGTGATGGTCGTCGCCGCATCGCTAGGTACGGCCAACGACTTGTAGACGATGAGGTAGGTCTGGTTCTCGGCCGCGATCGCGATGGGGGCGACGAGCATGCCCCCCACGATGGCGACCACCCCGACTGATGCGAGAATCCTTCGCACCCGTGTTGGCATAGCCTGGATACCTCCCTGACGCGGCCGTTTGGAGGGGAGGAGGGAGCGACCGCGGGCCCCCTCAAGCGCGTCGCGCCATCGTACCGCTCCGGGTGACGCAAGGCGTACTGGTTTCGACGACGTGGTGAATCTGTGCACCACATGGCGATGCCCTGCCGCCTACTCCCGGCGGGCCCGATCGGGGCGGTGTGTGGTCCGGCGGAACGGCCGCTCACGAGGGCCAGGTCTATGCCGTGTACACGGGGGGTCGACGATACGTTCACCGAACAGGAGCAGGCGGTCGTCGCGCCCTAGCTCGACGGAAGAAACGAGTTGGTGGAGATGGGGGAGAGTCGAACTCCCCGTCCAGAACCCATAACCGGAAACCACTACGAGCGTGTCCGATGGTTTGTCGTCGACCGCCTGGACGAACATCGGCACCCTGCCGGACGGTCCAGTCGCGTGTCCCTAGATCGGGCTTGGCACCGGACTACGCAACGCTGATCCGGTTTGCAGCCCCGCTGAATGACGCTTCCACCACCCGCGGGACCGAGGTGGCTTCCACGCTCACACTAGCTGCTTACGCAGCGAGGGCGAGAGTCGACTGGCGGTTGCCAGGTACTTCGTT
>JANMPL010000091.1:0-6144 GCA_031369845.1 Chloroflexota bacterium | reverse complement strand
ACCCCCGACCTACTGATCCGAAGTCAGTCGCTCTATCCACTGAGCTACGGGCGCCTGGGCAGTTCCGGATGCTACATCAGCGCCCGAACCGTTGCGCCCCGAGGCGCCGTCTGGTACACATCCTTGGTGCCCCAATCCCGTCACCTCAGGCTTGGCGTCCTCGCGATCCCGATTGCAGCCGTCATGGTCTTCGGCGCGTCGCTGCCCAGCCAGCCCGACCAGCCCCTTGGCGACGTCCTGGGGGTTGTCGCGGCGAGGCCGATCGCGTCTCCCAGTTCTCTTGCCGACAACCCAGGTTATGTGCGCGCCGCGACCGCCCGCTACGCCGCCCCGGCCGGCTGGGAGCTGCGCCCGCCGTCGCCCGGCGAGCTGAGGGGCTACGCCTGGCCGCTCGGTCGCGGCCGGCTCACGCTGCCGTTCAAGGCGATCCCCGGCGGCACCCGGATCAAAGACGGCAAGCTCTTTCACGACGGGATCGACCTCGCGTCGTTCTGCGGCGACACGGTGCGGGCTGCCCACGACGGCGTCGTCCTCGCCGCCGGTCGCGAGTTCGACGAGTTCGTCGGCTGGGTCGGCAGCCTTCGGAAGTATCGCCTGACCCTCGACAAGAAGAAGCTCTGGGACGACCTGCCGATCGTCGTGGTCATCGACGACGGCAACGGCTATCGCAGCATCTACGCCCACTTCAGCAAGGTCACGGTCGCGGCCGGCGATGTCGTCAAGGCGGGTCAGAAGATCGGCCTCGAGGGCATGACCGGCCACGCGTCGGGCTGCCACGTCCACTACGGCCTGTTCAGCCCGCTGGAGACCGACACGTTCGGCGTTCGCGCGGACCTTCTCAAGAAGCTCAAGCTGCCGGCCGCCGAGATCGCCCGAATCAACCCGCTCATCGTCCTGCCGCATGGCGCCGAGGTCCTCAAGACGCGGCGAATTCCCGCTCCCGAGAAAGTCCCGGCGGCCTCCGCTCCGCCGACACCTCAACCGCAGGGTCCGCGGAACTAGCCCGCGCTAGATGCAGTTCCGGACCGGTCAGGCCGTCGCCTCCTGGGCGACCTTTCCCTGCTGCAGGATCCGGACGGGGTTGCCGAAGGGATCGCGTACGCCGATGTCGGTGCCATAGAAGTGCTCCGTTGGTTCCTGGGTGAAGTCGGTGACGCCGCGCGCCTTGAGGGTCTCGTACAGGCCCCGGGCATCGTCCGTGATGAAGACGAGCCCGCCCATGGCGCCCTTGGTGATGAGCTCGCGGAGCTGCGCAGCGGTCGCTTCGTCGTGCAGAGGCGGGCCCGGCTGCTCCAGGGAGACCTCGGTCTCCGGGTTGCCGGGAACGCGCACCGTCAGCCAGCGGTAGTCACCCTGCCGGACGTCAGCGCCTACTTCGAGTCCGAGCTTGTTGACGTAGAAGTCGAGCGCCTCCTCCTTGTCGAGGACATAGATGGAGGCGACGTTCAGTCTGTTGATCATGGCGATCCTCACTTGTGCGAGTGCATTTGGGTTGGTCCTGATCCTAGGACGCTGCCCTACCGGCGGCTTCTCCAAAACTGCTCGATTGCATCGGCACCGACGCCGCCACCCGCGGCCGCATGGCTGCCAGCTGGACGCAGTGAGGCGCCACGATCGGTCCATGTCCCACGCGGTAGCCCGACGGCGTCTCGCCGACGATCTCCCGGAACATGCGGCTGAAGGTCCCCAGGCTCGTGAAGCCGACATCGAGGCAGATGTCGGTGACGCTGCGGTCGGTCTCCCGCAGAAGGAACATCGAGCGCTCCACGCGCCGCCGCTGCAGATAGCGGTGCGGCGTCTCCCCGAAGACGGCGCGAAAGCTGCGGCTGAAGTGGGCCTCGGAGATATGGGCCACCGCGGCCACGGCGCGGACATCGAGCGGCTCGGCGTAGGCGCGGTCCATGGCATCGCGGGCGCGCAGCAGGCGCCGGTTCAGATCCTCGACGTCCCGGCTCACCCCGCAACGCTACGCCATCAGTGGGAACAACAGCTAGACCGGCCGATCGATGCGCCGGTAGCGACGGGCGATCAGCGCGTAGGCCGGCAGCCGGCCGAGCGACTTCGCCAGCGATGGCGACGAGCCATCCCGAGCCTCGACCGCCAGCAACGAGTCCGTCGCAGTGGCGTCGGCCGGCCGTGCGTCGACGACCGCGAGATCGATCGCGACGCGTCCCGGCTCCTCGCTGCCCAGCGACGCGATCGCGTCGGTCGGTGGCTGATTGGCCTCGTACTCGACCCGGACCTCCGCCTCCGAACGCCAGCGCGGCTGGCGCAGGAGGATCGCCCGCCAGGCCTCGGCGACCGCCGGTGTCACCTGCCCGTCACCGTCGGTGGGCACATCTGTCACGGACTCGCCCCGCGCCCAGCGGGCGGCCTGGTGGAGTAGTGCGTATTCGTCGAGATCGGCGTAGGCGGCAAGCCGCTCGACGGGCGAGCCGTCGCCGAAGATCGCCCGGATCGACGGCCCGAAGACCTCCCGCAGGTGAAGGTCGATCGCCCGGACCGTCCGATGGAAGTAGACCTGCTGATACATGAACAGGCGGGCCGTCAGGAACATCTCGAGCGCGCCCAGACCGGGCTGGTAGAGCGTCAGCCCCCGGGGCCCGATGAACGTGTAGCGCCGGAGCCGCTCGACGTCGACGTCGACGGCAACGCCGGTCATGTAGGCGTCGCGCCGGACGTAGTCGAGATTGTCGACGGTGAAGACGCCTGAGAGGAGCGGCTGAAGCCAGCGCAGCCAGCCCGGCATCGCCTCGTCCGCGAGGGCCGGCTTCGAAATCAGGAATGACACCCAGCGCGGGTCGATGGCCTCACCGTCCGCGAAGGAGTCGCGCTCCGCCACGCCGCCGGGTGCCCGCCGCAGCGCCGCGATCATCGGCCCCAGCTCCCGCTCGACGATGACCTGTGACAGGTCCTCGTGCGAGAGCCGCTTGCCGGGCGCCCGCCGCGCGTCGGCCGGCGCCTCGAAGCCCGATAGCACGTGGTCGTCGAAAAAGTGGGCGAATGGCCCGTGACCGACATCGTGGAGCAGCCCGGCCACCCGCAGCGTCTCGACGACCAGCCCCTCCGTCGGGGCGGCCTCGCCCGCGGCCAGGAGCGACGAGCGGAGCGACGGGTACAGCGACCGGCCCCAGGCCCCGGCCTCGTGCATGACCCCGAGACCGTGCGTGAACCGCGAATGCTCGGCGGTCGGGAAGACCCACCGCGCACTCTGGAGCTGGCTGATCCGGCGCAGCCGCTGGACCCAGGCTGTGTCGAGAAGATCCTCCTCCGCGGCATCCTCAGGCTGCAGCCGGGCCGCCGCCGCTTCGGCGGGACCCAACCGTTTCGTCAGTTCGACATAGCCGTGGATCGGGTCGCTGATCAGGTTGACGGCAGAGAACGGGTGGCGGGCCATCAGGCCTTCGCTCCAGAAGGCTCGCTGTGCCGCTCGAGGGCCCGACGATGCGTTGCGACGACATCGTCACGGAGCGCGGCCGGCGCGATGACTTCCACGTCGTCGCCCCACTGCAGCGCCCAGAGCCGGACCTCGATCGTGCCGGCGACGGTGGCTCGCCAGACGATCGAGCCATCGGTCTCGACGCTGACCCGCTGCGATGGGTGCCAGCGGGCCTCCTGGACGCGGGCGGCGACTGCCGGCGAGAAGCGAAGCACGACCTCGACGGGCTCCTGGTCGGCGATGATGTCCCATGCCCGATCGAACATGCCCTCGACCAGCCCCGCCTCAGGTGGGTCGAAGGTCTCTGGCGAGAGCGACATGTCCCGGATCCGTTCGACCTTGAAGGTCCGGATCGCCTGGCGGGTCTCGTCGAACCCGATCAAGTACAGCGCGTGGGTCTGGAGCGACGGCTCGATGAGGTACGGCCTGACGCGCGCCGTCCGCGGCGTGGAGTCCGGCCCGTATCGCGCCGGCTCGTAGTCGAGCGAGACGATCCGGCGTTCTGCCCATGCCTTGGTCAGCAGGTTGACGTGGCGGCTGAAGCGCTCGTCGCGGGGATGCCGCGAGAGGACGTCGAGCGTCCGCGCGACATGCTCCCCGAGCGCCGGCGGCAGCACCTCGCCGAGCTTCTCGAAGGCCGACGCGAGGTCCGGGTCGTACTTGTCGGCATAACGAACCATCAGCCGCGCCGACAGGACGACCGCCATCGCCTCGTCCTGGGTCAGCTTGAGCGGCGGCAGGAACTCGTCGGCGGCGAGCCCCCAGCGCCCGCCCTCCGACCACACGCCGATCCCGATCTCACCCTCGATCGCGTTGAGGTCGCGGTAGACCGTCCGGACCGAAACATCGATCCGCTTGGCCATGTCCTTGATTGCCATCCCGTCGGGGTGGGCCCGCAGCAGGGAGACGACTCGCGTGATCCGGGCAAGGCGATCCCGTTTGCCCGATCGCGCGTCTTCATCCACCGTCAGCCACCGTCATCTCCGATCGTCGTCAGCGCGTGGGCGGGTCGATCCGGAAGGCCCCACCGCGATCGGTCGCGGTCAGGTCAACCCTGATCGTCGCCTGGAGAGCGCCTTCGCGGATCGCGCCGGCGTCACCGTTGACGCTGCCGACGACCCTTCCCAGCTCGCCGTCCGTGAAGATCCAGTAGTCGAGCTCACCGCGCCAGATCGTCATGTCGGCGTCACCGATCAACCAGTCCACCACCGGGAAAGCATGCCGGAACGTCGGGCCGTCGATCGCGATCCGGCAGTGCCGAGCCCGCGCACCCTCGATGACGTCGACGCCGTGGAGCTCCGCGGCCGCGCGGGTCCCGGCGGTCAGCGCCGACTCGAGCGCCTGAATGTCGATGGTCGCATCTGCCACTTCCACGGGTTCCGCCCGCCTCCAGCCCCCGAACGGCTCGCGAATCCAGGCGTCGTTGCCGATCCGCGCCGCGCCGTGGAGCCCCAGCTCACTCGAGGTCGCTGCGTAGGCGAGCCATCGAAAATCTCCGCCTGATCGGTCGCCCGCAAGGTCGATCCCGCCGATCGAGCGGCCGTCGAGATCGCCGGTCAGGTGCAGCTCGATCCGGGCGCTCGTGCCCGCCGATAGCGAGGCGTCGCACGGCGGTGGCTCTTGTTCCGTATCGGTCGGGCCGAAACGGGACGACGTCGTCGGCCGGTCCCGGAGGGCGAGCTCGTTGGCCATCGCGATCGCGGTGAACGTTCCTCCCGCGCCCGTGGCGAGAAGCGTCGCTACGGCGATGCCCCGGATCAGGCGCCGCTGCAGCATCGCCGTCGCGCCGAGCAGCCGGCGGGCGATCCCAAAACCCGCGAAGAGGCTCGTCCCGAACAGCGCGAGCGCCCATGGATAGGCCGCCTCGACCGACGGCAGGAGCGTCTGGGCGCCGCGCTGGACGAGCTGGGCGGAGACGTCGGTGATCGAGGGCACTAGGAGCAGCAGCGAACCGAGGCCCAGCCAGACCATTGCCGCGAACGCGCGCTGCCCGTGCGTGGCTGGCGGCCAGACGAGACCGGCGAGGGCGATCACGATCGGGAGAGCGGCCGCGAGCCCCACTACGAGGTCGACCGGGCCACCCGGTCGGTAGCCGAGCAACACGACGCCCGCCGTGAGCGTCCAACAGGCAGTCAGGGCAGTCGCAATCAGGCGAAGCTCAAGAGTCCGGACTCGCACGTCGGGGAGTCTAACCGGGGGACGTCACCAGAACGGCTGATAAGCCAGCCACAAGTACCAAGTGGCATGGGACCGATGGGTCATCGTTCCGATGCCGGACCAGACCGAACATCCGACCACAACACACGCAAGCCAGGCGATCTATCCAGGGCAATCGCCCACAGGCGAATCGGAAGACAGGACGGCACGGTGCACCATGGCAGGCCAGCCTCGTCGAGGTACTCGGGGACAGGGACGATCGTCTCGCGGCGACTCATCCTGGCCGGCGCTCGCGGTGGCCTCCGGGGTCGCGTCTGGGTCGGCCACCGACACGCTGATCTCACCGGCCAGGCTGGAGACCCCGTCGTCCCTGCACACGAGGGCGACCTACCGAACACTTCTGCTCAAGGGCATGGCGCCGGAGGAGGCGGCCAACCTGACGGCCTACATGGCGGGCATTCCGATCGGCGAGTCCCAATGGACGCTCCGCCAGGTCAATCAGCTTCTCTTCCTCCGCCAGTTGCAGCGAACCGGTCGCTTTACCGGAA
>JANMPL010000082.1:0-2061 GCA_031369845.1 Chloroflexota bacterium | reverse complement strand
ATCAACGAGAGCAACGGCTGGACCGTGGATGACCAACTCGCCCGGGCAGACCTGCTCCGAATCGTCCGCGATGCGACCGCCGTAGGCTTCTACCATCCGGCGAGCATTCCCGTTTCGGACCTTGAGCGCCTGATCGATGGGCTCACAGCACAGGGGTACCGCTTCGCCGACGTTCGTAACATGCCGCTGCTGGTTGACTTCGCATACCGACCCACTGGGTTCGATTCGGTGGCCGCCTGGGGTCGGATCGAGCCCGGGCTGACGGTCCTGGAGCTCCAACGCGCATTCCTCAGAGCGGTTCCAGTCATCAAGGCTGTCGGAAGCTCACTGACATTTGGCGCCGTCGGAGGTCTGGCGATCGGATTTTTCCTGTTCCGACTCAGATCTCAATGGCGTCCGATCGGTCCTGCCCATCGGAGTCGAGTGGAGAGAGGCGGCAGGCGACAAACCCTGGTGGTCGGGGCGCGACTGCTCGCCGTCTGTGTCGTGGCGGTCTCCGGGGCTGCGTTGGCCCGGCATACGTTTCTGGCGCCAGTTGCTCCTGCCGCAGTCGAGCGCGTCATGACGCAGCCGATCGTGAAGCTGCAGGTTCCAGCCGTCGCATCAGATGGATGGGAGATCTCGGTCTATTTCACTGCCGTGGAGAAGTACTACGCGGGTCCGCTGGTCGAGCTCCGCGGGTGTCCCGTCATCGATTGCTCTAACGGCACGACGGACCTGGGCCGATTCCCGAGCGACTTCCTGGCCGCGGTCAAGCAGGAAGGGTCCGGTCGACTCGCCTCCGGCGCTGCCGAGTCGGCCTTTCTGAACTGGTCGGTCAGCATCGGTTACTGGCTCGACAGCGCGCCGCGTGATGCGCGAGGAAGCATTCTCCGGCCCTATGTTTCGGCCGCGGCGGACCCTGCGATCGAGTATGTCTCGACGTTCGAGATTGAGGATTGCGGCCTTGACGTCCGATCCGGAGAAACGGCCGATCCGCGCGTCTGTGGCGCGATCAGTCGAGCGACGTGGATTGTGCGAGATCGTTTCACGGCCGGGGCCGTGGGCAAGCACCTCGACCTCTACGTCGGGGAGCAAGACAGCGTTGATTTCCAGACGCTCAGCCCGCGGGCCATCCACACGCTTGGGGCGACGGTCAGCCTCCGACAGTACCGGCAAGACCAATGAACGGTCCACTGCTCGACCGCGAGGCGACGGGCGCGCCCGACGATTCTCGACCCTCCCGGGCTCTGCGCGTTCCGCGAATTCCCAGGCGCTTGTTGCTGATCCTAGTGCTGCTCGTCGCCGCGGCTGTTCGCTCGATCTGGGTGATCGTCGCCGCGCCGCCACCCGAGAGCGACTTTCTTACGTTCCTCTCCACGGCTCAGCTCATCGGACAGGGGTACTGGTGGCCCGACGCCTACGGCTGGGCATGGCAAGGGCCCGGCTATCCAGTCCTGATCGCCCCGCTGACGCTTCTGGGTCAAGCGTCCCTGCCCGCGATCCATGGAATGAATGTCGCGCTCGGCGTCCTGACCGTGGCGCTCGTATATCGCCTCGGATCGACCCTGTTCGGATCTCGGGCGGGACTCGTCGCCGCGGCGATAGCAACCGCCTTCCCGGGCCTCTGGTTGTGGACCCCAATAGTGAGTGCGGAAAATCTGTCGGTACCCATCTTCGTCGCCATCGCGGCGCTTCTGGCCGAACGAACGACGAAGTGGCAATTGCCGTTGGTCGGTGTCCTGACGGGCCTGCTCGTATTTGTGCGGCCGTCGACGCTCTTCCTCGGCCTCGTCGTGCTTCTGTCAGTGATCTGGCTGGCGCCCTTCGGGGGCAAGCGAAGGAGCGCAGTCGTCTTCGCCGCGGGCGTTGCCATGTCGGTCGGCCTGTTCGCGACTCTCAATCTTCGTGCAGGCGGCTCGGCATTGCCGATCGGTGGGAGCGGATGGCAGCCCTGGCTTGTCTACAACGAACGAGCGACGGGTGCCTGGTTCCCGGCGCAGGACCGGGACGATTACCCATTTCACGGCCTCGAGAACAACCCGGCGCTGTCGAACATCGTGCGCGCGGCTCAGGTCAAGC
>JANMPL010000061.1:0-3182 GCA_031369845.1 Chloroflexota bacterium | reverse complement strand
TGCGCCGCCCGTCGTTCGCGTCCGAAGAAGCCTGATGGCCAGCGTCGCGATCTCCAGGTGCCGCACCCGAGGGGCGCTGACCGTCCAGACGACCCGGGATCGGGACCTTCTCCGAGGCTTCCTCGAAGGGAACCGACTCTTCGCGGCGTACGCCCTGTGCGACCTGGAGGATCGCGAGTTCTCCCGGACCCGCTGGGGCGCGGCCCTCGAGGGCGATGAGATCGTCGCGATCGCGCTCGAATACTCGGGAATGACGCCCCAGCCGATGTTCGTCATGGGCCGCGATGACGGCATCGAGGCGATTCTCCGCGACGTCATCCGCCCCAGGGCCGCGTATGTCGCCGCGTTGACGGAGAGCCTGCCGGCCGTCCAGACCCAGTACAAAGCGGATCCGGGCCCGCCGATGGTTCGGATGTACGTCGACAAGGCTCGCTTCCGGCCGTACCCGGCGGACGTCCGGCGGCTCCTGCCGATCGAAATCGGCGAGCTGAACCGGCTCTACCAGCTTGGTTTCGCGTCGTGGCTCCCGTCGTCGTCCATCGCTGACGGCGTCTACTACGGGATCCGGGTCGCCGGCCGCCTCGTAGCCGCGGCGGGCACCCACGTCACCAGCCCTCAGGCGCGCCTGGCCGTCGTTGGCAACGTCCTGACCCACATCGACTATCGTGGCCGCGGCTACGCGACCGAGGTCACCGGAGCCGTGACGGCGGAGCTGTTTCGGACCTGCGACCAGGTCGCCCTCAACGTTCGATCCGACAACCCGCCCGCCCTCCAGGCCTACCGCCGGCTCGGCTATGCCGAGCATGTCCGCTTCGAGGAACGGCTCGTCCACCGGCTGGGGTCACCCTGGCCCGATATCGCGGCGCCGCTCAGGCGCCTCCTCAGCCGCAGGGAGCACGACCGCCGATGACAACCTCCTCCAGTCCGGCCGGTGCCGCCGGGGCCGACGCCCGGGGCGCCACCGCCGGCCGCAGCCCGTTGCCGCCCCACGACGTGACCGATCTCGGCCTCGCGGCCGAGGGCGTGCGGCGGATCGAGTGGGCGGAGCGGGAGATGCCGGTTCTGCGCCTCATCCGGGAGCGTTTTGAGCGTGAGCGACCGCTCAATGGGCTTCGGATCGGGGCGTGCCTGCACGTCACGACGGAGACCGCGAATCTCATGCGGACACTGGCCGCCGGTGGCGCCGAGGTCTACCTCGCGGCCTCGAACCCGCTGTCCACGAAGGACGACGTCGCGGCCGCGCTCGTCGCCGAGTACGGCATCGCGACCTTCGCCCGTCGCGGCGAGGATCGCGATACCTACTACCAGCACCTCAACCAGGTCGCGGACACCCGGCCGCAGATCACGATGGACGACGGCTGCGACCTCGTCTCGTTGCTCCACAGCGATCGCCCCGACCAGGTCCGCGAGGTGCTCGCCGGGACGGAGGAGACGACCACCGGTGTCATCCGGCTCAAGGCCATGGCTGCCGACGGCGCGCTCGGTTTTCCAGTCGTTGCCGTCAACGAGGCGCAGACGAAGCACCTCTTCGACAACCGCTACGGCACCGGCCAGTCGACCGTCGATGGCATCCTCCGGGCCACGAACGTACTCCTCGCCGGCCGCAAGGTCGTGATCGCGGGCTACGGCTGGGTCGGTCGCGGCATCGCGTCGCGGATGTCCGGCATGGGCTCACACGTCGCGATCGTCGAGGTCGACCCAGTCCGGGCGCTCGAGGCGCTCATGGATGGCTTCCAGGTCATGACCGCCGCCGAAGCCGCGCCGTGGGGTGAGCTCTTCATCACTGCGACTGGCAACGTCAACGTCTTCCGCCGCGAGCACTTCGCGACGATGCGAGACGGCGCCATCATGGCCAACAGCGGCCATTTCGACGCGGAGCTCGACCTGACGGCACTCCGCGAGATGGCCGAGGGACATATCCGCGAGGTCCGCGAGAACGTCCAGGAGTTCGATCTCGGCGGCAAGCGGGTCAACCTCGTGGCCGAGGGCCGGCTCGTGAACCTCGGCGCCGCGGAGGGCCACCCGGCCGCGGTCATGGACATGAGCTTTGCCAACCAGGCGCTGTCGGCGGAGTACGTCGCCCAGCACCACGCGGAGCTGACGCCCCAGGTCTACGTCGTGCCGGAGGCCATCGATGCCGAGGTAGCCCGGCTCAAGCTGGCGGCCCTCGGGATCACCCTCGACCCAATGACCCCCGAGCAGCTCGAGTACGTCACTTCCTGGAAGCACGGGACGTAGCGCGGCCGGACGGCCCGGATAGTCCGATTCCGAACGTCGCCGGAGGTCACGTCCATTCCGCGGGCTGATCCGAACTCGGACTCCGAATTCGGAGGAGCCGGAACAACGTAGGTGACTTCGCGCGGCGTGCGGAATCGGACGATCTCGGTTCGCGCCATCGCCCATACACTGCCCGGATGAGGGAAACAACGACTGCTCCGTACGGTGAGTGGGAATCGCCGTTCCCGATCTCGCTGCTGGCGGCGGGCATCGTCACGCTGGGCGAGGTTCGGGCCAAGGACGGCGTTCGGTGGTGGCTCGAGGGCCGACCGGACGAGAAGGGCCGCCAGGTCCTGGTCCGTCGGGGGCCGGCCGGCACCGAGACGCGCCTGACGCCGGAGGGGTTCAACGCGCGGTCGCGGGTCCATGAGTACGGCGGGGCCACGTACGTCGTCGATGACGACCTTGTCATCGTCTCCGACTTCGATACCGGTCGGCTGAACCAGGTGGTTGCGGCGGGCGAGCTTCGACCGCTGACCCCGGAACGGGCCTGGCGTTTCGCCGACCTCGTCGTCGACCGCCCCCGCAGCCGGCTGCTGGCGATCCGCGAGGACCACGAGCCCAACACGATCGAGGCCCACGGCGAAGCCGAGAACAGCCTCGTCGCGATCGACCTCGCCAGCGGCGAGGTCACCGTTCTCGTCTCGGGCACAGATTTCATCGCGGCGCCGCGCCTGTCACCGAACGGCGACCAGATCGCCTGGCTCGAGTGGTCGCACCCGAACCTGCCCTGGGACGGAACCGAGCTTCGGTTGGCCGACGTCGCCGCGGACGGAACGCTCGGCGACGCGACCCCCGTCGCCGGCAGCCCGACCGATTGGATCGCTCAGCCGCGCTGGTCGCCCGATGGGACCCTCCATTTCGTGGCCGAGCCGACCGGCTGGATGAATATTCACCGGGTCATG
>JANMPL010000032.1:0-2599 GCA_031369845.1 Chloroflexota bacterium | reverse complement strand
ACGGGCGATCTTTGCCGCCAACGCGACGCTCGGCCTGGCGGTGGACATCAACCCGACCGAACTCACCGTCCGCCAGTCGGCGGCGCTCGAGCCCGTGGCTGCGTCGTCGATCGTGCTTGCGAAGTTCGGACACCAGGAAATCGGTCCGGTCGGCCGCCGCGTCGTCGTCGCCCCTGATGGCGAGACGATCTACGCCGGCGGCTCGACCGGGATCCTCGTCGTCGACGCGACCCGCCTGACGAAGGCTGAGGGCTTCCTCGAGGGCACGGCCCTCGCAGCTCTCGGGCTCAGCCCGGACGGGCGGACGATCTTCGCGCTCGAGGCGGGGAGCGGCCGGATTGTCGTGCTCGATGCCGGTTCGGGAACGGTTCTTGGCGAGGTCCCGGGCGAGGGCTTCGACCGCCTCCTGGCTGTCGTTCCGTGGTAGGTCTCGTCCCCTACTTCGTGTAGGCGCCGCCCGGATCCAGCTCCTCGCGGATGAGGCGCAGCTCGTCGGCAGTGGGTGGCGGCGTGGTCACGATGTCGGCGGCGACACGGAGTGGCCAGCCGATCGTGTCGCGAGCCTGCTCGATCGTCGCGCCCTGGTGGAGCGAGTCGAGGCGCATCTCGCCGTCCTCGTCGAAGTGGTAGATCCCGAGGTCCGTGACGACGACCGTCGGGCCGCGCCCGAGCCAGCCCTGCTCGCGCCGGATCCGCTCGCTCTGCTCCGCGCCGCCGAGGTTGCCCGGGCTCGTCCGGAAGTCGATCCGCTCGACGAATGAGCGCGTCGACTGGCGCATGATCACGAACACCTGGCGGGCGTTGATGGCGATCTCGCAGGCGCCGCCGCTCCCCGGGAGACGGGTCTTCGGAGCGTTGTAGTCGCCGATGACGGTCGTATTTATGTTGCCGAACCGGTCGATCTGCGCCGCCCCGAGGAAGCCGACGTCGATGAGGCCGCCCTGGAGATAGAAGCTGAAGAGCTCGAACATGCTTGTGACGGCCGTTGCGCCGGTCACGATCGTCGGGTCGCCGATGCTCAACGGGAGGCGCGCCGGCCTCGCGCCGAAGACGCCTGCTTCGTAGACGAGCTCGAGATCCGGCGTCACCGTCCGCTTGGCGAGGTTGACGGCGATGTTCGGCAGCCCGACACCGACAAAGCACACCCGTTGCCCGGCGAGCTCGCGCGCCGCGGCGACGATCATCATCTCGGACTGGGAGAAGGCGGCCTCGCTCACCGTGTTGCGGCCCCCGCGGAACGCCCGGCGTTCAAACGGGCGACGGAACGGCCGATCCCGACCTCTTGAGATCCTCTCCTTCGCCCGTTGGAACGCTCAGCGTGCGAAGCGACGACCGAACCGCCGATCCCGGGCCGTCGAGACGCCATCGTTCGCCCGTGCGAACGCCCAGCGTTCAAACTCAACGCGGAGCGGTGGCTTCGGAGCTTGGCGCTCATCTGGTCCGCATTGCGGTCCAACAGGCGAACGAGCCAGGGCAATCGGGTCCGCAAACGCAGATCCTCCGCCGATTGGTCCGGCTCGAGGACCGCGTGACGACGGAGCGGGCCGATCCAGTCCCCAAGGCCCGCCTCCTCCGCTCGTTGGTCCCGCTGGCGGACCACGTCGGCGACGATGCGGCGGACGGTCGCGGTCACCGGTAATCCCCATAGTCGACGGACCCTGAAGGAGCCGGCCCCGACGGCCGGAGCGAGGCGATCCTCTCAGCTCCGAGCTTATCCACGTACGCCGCCCGGCCGTCGAGGCCGTAAACCCAGTCACGCAGCCAGGCCTGCGTCTTCTCCTCGTCGCGCGAGATCGGGTCCCAGTCCAGGTAGAACCGGTTGTCCCGATCGTACGAGCCCTGGACATACGAGGGGTGCGCGCCCCACGGCTCCGCGACAACCGCGTCGACGATGAGGCCCGGGATGATCGTCCGGTTCGGGTCGGCCCGGATGACGGCGTCGGCGACGATCTCCTCGACGACGACGATCACCCGATCGGCCGCGAATGCCGCTTCCTTCTGGCAGCCGAGTAGGCCCCAGACCTGCGTATCGCCGGTCTCCGATGCGCGCTGGGCGTGAACGATCGTGACATCCGGACGGAGCGGCGGCACCGCGTAGACCTTCCCGTCGCCGTACGGCGATTCGATCTCGCGGATGAGCGGGTTGACCCTCGGCAGGTCGGTCTCGAAATACGAGCGCAAGGGGTAGAACGGCAGGTTTGCGGCTCCCGCCGTGTAGCGCCCGACCATCCCGAAGTGGCTGTACTCCTCGACCTCGAGCGCCGGCTCCCCGGACGCCGCGACCGGATCTGCCTCGATCCGCCGCCGGATCGCGTTCAGGCCGCCCACGCCCGGGTTGCCGAGCCACGAGAAGATCAGCTTTCGGGCGACGCCGCCGGCGACCATCTGGTCGTAGATGACATCCGGGGTCAGCCGAGCGAGCGTCAGGTCGCGCTTCCGCTGGCGGATGATCTCGTGGCCCGCCGCGAAGCAGATCAGGTGGGTGAACCCCTCGATCGCGATCGTGTCCCCGTCGCGGACGAGGTCGCGGACAGCATCCGCCATCGTGGCGACCTTGGACGTCACGAGCCGGCTATCCCTAAAGCACCGCCGCCGGCGC
>JANMPL010000022.1:0-4623 GCA_031369845.1 Chloroflexota bacterium | reverse complement strand
AATGACCGCGAGAGTACCGCACCTGTCGAGGAACCGATGCCGTGTTCCGCGGCCTATCCTGCCGCTGGGCTACCCTAGTTCCAGGAGCAATGCCATGACTGTGACCTCTATGCGCGCCATTCGCGCAGCCGCCCTGCTCGGGGCCATCGTCCTCGTGGGCACATCATGCGGATCCACCGAGTCGCCAAACCCCCAGAGCCCGTCGTCGGGCGGCACCAACCCATCGCCATCCACCACGGCATCGGCGGCGGCAAGTACCCCACCCAGCGCATCGCCGTCCGTCGAGGCAATCGATCGAAATCCGGCGGCGTTCGTTGAAGGCGCGCCGTACGAGGTGACGATCGATCCGGCCGACTTCGTCGCGGACATCAACAACCCGTTCATGCCCCTGAAGCCCGGAACGAAGGTCACGTTCGACGGCGCCGAGCGCATCGAGATCACGATCAGCACTGAGACCAAGACGATCCTCGGGGTGGCAACGACGGTTGTACGGGACCAGGTGTTCTCCGATAGTGAGCTGGCCGAGGACACGCTCGATTGGTATGCCCAGGACCGGAACGGCAACGTCTGGTACTTCGGCGAGAAGACCGCCGAGTACGACGGGGGCGAGGTCGTCTCGACGGCGGGCACATGGGAGGGGGGCGTCGACGGTGCCCAGCCCGGCATCATCATGCTGGCCGATCCGCAGGTCGGCGACGTCTATCGCCAGGAGTTCTACGAGGGCGAGGCGGAGGATCTCGCCCAAGTGACCGGTATTGGCGGCTCGATCACGGTTCCGTTTGGAACGTTCACCGACATTCTCGTGACCGAGGAATGGACGCCACTCGAGCCCGACGTCCGCGAGCGCAAGACGTACGTCCCGGGGATCGGCGTCGTCGAAACGCGGCAGATCAAGGGCGGCGAGGACGTCACCCAGCTGGTGGAATTCAAGCCCGGCGGTTGAGGCGCGGTCGCGGCTGAGGCTCCCCCACCCGGATTCTCGCCCCGCGAGCACGTGCGACGAGTTGAGCAGCTGAGGTGCCCGGAATCGGGCAGTTTTGGCGTTTTTTGCTCGCCCGGCGAGAATCCTGGGCCAATTTGGGCCAGGAACGTGCTCCGGACGTTGCATGTGCTCGCCACGCGAGAATCGGCTCCAGGAGGGGCCATCTCGGCACCCCCGGTGTACGCTTCGCGTTCTTCCGACCATCCGTCGCACCGAACCGCATACGTGGAGGGCGAACGACCGATGCCACGCGACGTCCGAGGGGCGCTCCTGCAAGCGACCTGGACAGGCGACAAGGAGTCGATGATCCAGAAGCACGAGAAGGCGGCCCATGACGCCTCGAAGCAGGGCGCGCAGATCATGCTCTTCCAGGAGCTGTTCTACGGCCCCTACTTCTGCCAGGTCCAGGATCCGCAGTACTACAGCTACACGGAGCTCATCCCGGACGGCCCGACCACGATCCGGATGCAAGCGCTGGCAAAGGAAACCGGCATGGTCATCGTGGCGCCGATGTACGAGGAGGACGAGAGGGCGTCCGGCATCTACTACAACACCGCGGCGGTCATCGATGCTGACGGGAAATATCTCGGCAAGTACCGAAAGACCCACATCCCGCATGTGAAGGGCTTCTGGGAGAAGTTCTACTTCCGGCCCGGGAACTTGGGGTATCCCGTGTTCGAAACGGCGGTCGGCAAGGTGGGCGTGTACATCTGTTACGACCGCCACTTTCCGGAGGGAGCGCGCGCACTGGGCCTGAACGGGGCGGAGATCGTGATGATCCCCTCGGCGACGTCGCGCGGCCTATCGGAATACCTCTGGCGGATCGAGCAGGTTTCGCACGCTGTTGCGAATGGCTATTTCGTCGGTACGATCAACCGGGTCGGGATCGAGAAGGACTACGGCGACGACGATTTCTATGGCCAGAGCTACTTCTGCGACCCACGTGGCCAGTTCATCGGCGAGCTGGGCTCCGCCCACGACGAGGAGCTGATCATCCGCGATATGGACCTCGACAAGATCACCGAGGTCCGCCAGACGTGGCAGTTCTACCGCGATCGGCGGCCCGACGCGTACGACGACCTGGTCCGACCTTAGGCGGATGGCTTCGCGGAGCTCCAGCCTCCGCCTGCGGTGGGCGGGTGGCGAACCAACGCTGAGGGTGCCATGAGGTCACAGGCCAGCCTGGAGATGGCGGCGGCCAAGGAGGCCGTCGTTCGGCGGATGGTCGACGCGCTCCAGCGGGCTGATCCGGCGGCGATCGGCGAGCTGCTCAGCGACGACGTCGTCTACTACTTCCCGGGCCGGAGCGAAGTGGCGGGTACGTATCGGGGCCGAGCCCAGGTGCTCGGGCTATTCGGCGCGTTCAGCCGGCTGCTCGGCGGGCCGCCAAGCCTGGATAGCCACGACATTGTCGCCTCGGAGGCTCACGTGGTCGAGCTGGCGACACATGCCGCCGCTCGCAACGGCACGCCATACGAGTGGCAGGCGGTCCGGATCTATCACATCGACAGCGACCTGATCTCCGACATCTGGCTGATGATCGGGGACATCTACGCCTTCGACGCCTGGCTCGAGGGCGACTGAACCTTTCGCGTCGTCCACGGGTATACCTAATGGCGCGGCTCGACCGTTCGGAGGAGGACGGTTGAGCCGCCGTTGTTTGCCCACCGGCCCAGTCGCCGAAGCGCAAGAACGCGCACCATCTGGTGATAGGGCGACGTTGATGGCCGGGAGGTCACATGAAGGGCGGGATACTACTCGGCGCCGCCCTTGCGATCGTGGTTGGGTGCACGACGCCGTCGCCCTCGCCCTCGCAGGTCACGTCCATCACCTTGTGGACTGAGCCCGAGTCGCAGCTCCTGTACCCAGGTTCCAAGATTCTTGACAAGCGTGAGCGCGAAGCCGAATTGACCGTGGAGGGCGATGTATCGGCCTCCGTCGGCTATTTACTCGGCAGCGCCGACACCGCCACCTTGGTCGAAGACTTTTACGCAGGCCAACTCGCCACATTGGGCTGGCGCCCACCAGACGATAACGAGGCCCGAACACGCGGTATACGAACGACGGCCGAACGGATGGCGCGCGCCTGGCGAGAAGGTGATCTCGTCTTCCGTCTGGGCATCATTGACCGATCACACCCGGCGGCTGAAGGACCAGCTGAGGGATTCGAGACTGTTTTCAGGATCGACCTAATCGCAAAGCCGCCCAAGCCATAGCGCAGCTAGTCGCGCAGGGCAGGTCTCAAACAAGGGCCACAGATTTGGGTCAGCTGCTCGGACGGCGCCACACGCCGCGCGGCGATGTACCCTCTGGGGCCTCACCAGGGAGCGGCAATGCAGTTCGGATTCACCCTCAAGCCCGAGAACACGATCGAGCGCACCGTCGCGCTGACTCGGCAGGCGGAGGACGCCGGCTTCGAGTACGGCTGGATCTTCGACTCGCACGTCCTCTGGCGGGAGCCGTACATCCTCCTCACGCTCATGGCCCAGGCGACGGAGCGAATGCGGCTCGGGACATGCGTGACGAACCCGGCGACGCGCGAGCCGTCCGTGACTGCCTCGGCGCTGGCGGTCCTCGACGAGGTCTCCGGTGGCCGGATGGACCTGGGGATCGGTCGTGGCGACTCGGCACGGCGGGTCCTCGGCAAGTCGCCGACGACGATGGCGACGCTCGAGGAAGCGATCACGGCGATAAAGGGCCTCGTGGAAGGCCGCACGGTCCAGTACGAGGGTGCGGATCTCAACCTGCCTTGGACCGGCAACTGGACGCTGCCTGTCTGGGTCGCCGGTTACGGACCGATGGCACTGGCGATGACGGGCCGGATCGCCGACGGCGTCGTCCTCCAGCTCGCCGATCCCGACCTGATCCGCTGGTTCGTCGGCCAGATCCGGGCAGCGGAGGCGGCTGCCGGTCGGCCCGTCGGCTCCGTCAAGGTCCAGGCCGCGGCGCCGGCCCATGTCGGTGACCTCGCGCTCTGCCGGGAGCGGACCCGGTGGTTCCCAGCCCTCGTGTCCAATCACGTCGTCGATCTCGTGAACAAGTACCCGCGCGAGCAGCTCCCCGAGTCCCTCACGGGCTACGTTCGCGACCGCACCGGCTACGACTACCTCCATCACGCCGAGGTCGGCTCGTCCAACGCGGGCTTCGTCGGCGATGAGGTCACCGATCGGTTCTGCGTCCTTGGCTCAGTCGAGGACCACATTGCCAAGCTCCACGAGTTGGCCGAGGCCGGCGTCGATCAGTTCAACATCTACCTCATGAACGGCGACGTGGAGTCCATCCTCGAGGTGTACGGGCGGGAGATCGTCCCGGCGATGCGCGAGGTCGCGGCAAGCCGGGCGGGCTGAATTGCGAGCTGCCATCGGTGTCTCGCGGCACCGGTAATTGCCCAACGCGGCCGCGCGGTGCCCTGCAGGGCAGTTCGGAACGGCCGTCCGTGACTCCTGTGCTACTCGACAACATGACCCCTGGCGGGCGGGCACTCCTCGGTGGGAGCACTGCTCTGGGATATCGCCGGGGTGTCATAGGCCATGAAACGGACGACCGCCAGTTTCGGGGTCCTGCTCATCACCGCCAGCCTTCTTGTGGTGGTCTGGGGGGTTCTGCCGGTCCGCGCCGCCGGCGGGAGCGTGAACCTCGAC
>JANMPL010000012.1:0-7016 GCA_031369845.1 Chloroflexota bacterium | reverse complement strand
GAGGGGCACGATTCGCAGGAGCGGTGGGTGACCGTCGCCGAGGAAACCTGCGATCGCCGTCAGGATCGACGAGGTGCGCGCCTCGCCGTCGGCGGCGATCCGCGGCAGGGTCGGTTCCTGCCCGATACCGCCAGCTGAAGCCACCACGGGCCCCTCGCCGAGCGGCAGGAGGATCACGATCTCGAAACCGCCTCGAGCGTCGGCGCCGTTCGCGTCCTCCGCGCCCTCTTCGGCCACCCGGCTACCGGTCGTCCAGGTTGGGGGCCAGCCAGCGGGCCATCGTCTCGAGGTCGACACCCTTGCGCACGGCGTAGTCGGCAAGCTGGTCCTTGCCGATCCGGCCGAGGCCGAAGTAGTGGGCCTGCGGGTGCCAGAAGTAGTAGCCGCTGACCGCCGCGCCGGGGAACATCGCGAACGATTCGGTCAGACTGATGCCGGCTCGCCGCTCCGCGTCGAGGAGCTCGAACAGCGTGCCTTTCTCCGTGTGGTCGGGGCACGCCGGGTAGCCGGGAGCTGGGCGGATCCCCTGGTATTCCTCGCGGATGACGGCGTCGTTCGGGAGCTTCTCGTCGGGTGAGTAGGCCCAGTACTCGCGCCGGATGAGCTCGTGGAGGCGTTCGGCAAAGGCCTCGGCCAGGCGGTCGGCGAGAGCCTTGGCGAGGATCGCCGAGTAGTCGTCATGGTCGGCCTCGAACGCTGCCACGAGGGACTCGAGGCGGTGCCCCGCGGTGACGGCGAACGCCCCTACGAAGTCCTCGACACCCGTTTCCTTGGGTGCGGTGAAGTCCGCGAGGGCAAGGTTCGGACGGCCGGGCGGCTTCACCATCTGCTGCCGCAAGGTGTGGACGACGGCCGCGACGTCGGAACGCGAATCGTGGGTATAGAGCTCGATGTCGTCGCCGACGCTGTTCGCCGGCCAGAAGCCGAACGCGGCCGACGCCGTCAGCAACTCCTCGTCGACGATCCGCCGGAGCATCGCGACCGCGTCCCGGTGCAGGTCTCGCGCCGCCGCCCCGACCACGGGGTCGTCGAGGATCGCCGGAAAGGCGCCGCGCAGCTCCCACGTCGCGAAGAACGGCGTCCAGTCGATCCGATCGACGAGATCGGCGAGCGGGTGGGCCTCGATCGTCCGGACGCCGACGAACGTCGGCCGCGGCGGGCGGACCGCGCCCGGTCCCGTCCAGTCGATCGCGAATCTGTGCTGACGCGCCTCCTCGATCGGATGCCGCGCTTCCTTCTCCTGCCGCTCGCCCCGGTCGTGGCGAACCTGGGCGTACTCGTCCCGGATCGTCGTCGCGAAGGCGTCTCGCCGGTCGCGATCGAGGAGCGCCGACGCGACGCCGACCGCCCGCGACGCATCGAGGACGTGGATCACCGGGGCGTGATAGCGCGGCTCGATCTTCACCGCGGTGTGGGTCCGCGACGTCGTCGCGCCGCCGATCAGCAGCGGGATCTGGAAGCCCTGCCGCTCCATCTCCGAGGCGACGAAGCTCATCTCCTCGAGCGACGGCGTGATGAGCCCGGACAGCCCGATGAGGTCGGCGTCCCACTCCCGGGCCGTCTCGAGGATCTTGGCGGAGGGCACCATGACCCCGAGATCCCGGACCTCGAAGTTGTTGCACTGGAGGACGACCCCGACGATGTTCTTGCCGATGTCATGGACGTCGCCCTTGACGGTCGCCATCACGACCCGCCCGGCCGACTTCGAGGCGCCCGGCTCCTTTTCGGCCTCGATGTACGGGATGAGGTGGGCGACGGCCTTCTTCATGACCCGGGCGCTCTTGACGACCTGGGGCAGGAACATCTTGCCCGCCCCGAACAGGTCGCCGACGACGTTCATACCGGCCATGAGCGGGCCCTCGATGACGTGGATCGGGCGCTCCGCCGTTTGCCGTGCTTTCTCGGTGTCTTCGACGATGAACGCGTCGATTCCCTCGACGAGGGCGTGCGTCAGGCGCTCCTCGACGGGTAGCGCGCGCCAGGCGAGGGCGTCGGCGCCGGCCGCCCGCTCCTGTGCGCCGACCTTGTCGGCGACGGCGAGGAGCCGCTCAGTGGCGTCCGGCCGGCGGTTGAGGACGACGTCCTCGACGATCTCGCGGAGCTCCGGGTCGATGTCGTCATAGATTGCGAGCTGGCCCGCATTGACGATGCCCATATCCATGCCGGCGGCGATCGCGTGGTAGAGGAACACCGAGTGGATCGCCTCGCGGACGGGATCGTTGCCGCGGAAGCTGAACGAGACGTTGGACACGCCACCCGAGACGCGGGCGTGGGGCAGCTCCGCCTTGATCCGCTTCGTCGCCTCGATGAACGCGACCGCGTAGCCGCTGTGCTCCTCGATCCCCGTCGCGATCGCGAAGATGTTCGGGTCGAGGATGATGTCTTCCGGGGCGAAGCCCGCCTGCTCCGTGAGGAGTTCAAACGCGCGATGGGCGATCGCCACCTTGCGCTCGACCGTGTCGGCCTGGCCCTGCTCGTCGAACGCCATGACGACGACGGCTGCGCCGTAGCGGCGGCAGAGGCGGGCATGCTCCAGGAACGGCTCTTCGCCCTCCTTGAGCGAGATCGAGTTGACGACGGGCTTGCCCTGGACGCAGCGAAGGCCGGCCTCGATGACAGACCACTTCGACGAGTCGATCATGAACGGGACCTTGCTGATGTCGGGCTCCGAGCCGATGAGGTTGACGAACCTCGTCATCGCGGCCGCCGAGTCGAGCATTGCTTCGTCCATGTTGATGTCGACGAGCTGGGCCCCGGCATCGACCTGCTGGCGGGCGATCTCGACGGCCTCCTCGAACTGATCGTCGAGGATGAGCTTCGCGAACTTGCGGGAGCCCGTCACGTTTGTCCGCTCGCCGACGTTGACGAAGACGTTTCCTGGCTGGGGGATCTCGAGCATCTCGAGGCCGGCGAGGCGAGTCTTGACCTCGATCTCCGGCGGGATGCGCGGCGGCAGTCCCGCGACGGCGTCTGCGATCGCGCGAACGTGGGCGGGGGTGGTCCCGCAGCAGCCGCCGGCGATGTTGACGAGGCCGTCGCGGGCGAAGCCGCCGATGACGTGGGCCATCGATTCGGGCGTGTCGTCGTAGCCACCGAACTCGTTCGGCAGCCCGGCATTTGGGTAGACCGACACCGGGATCGGGGCTACCCGGGCGAGATCCGCCATGTGTGGTCGGAGCGCCTGGGCGCCGAGGGCGCAGTTCAGCCCGACGACGATCGGGCGGGCGTGGGCGACGGACGTCCAGAACGCCTCGACGGTCTGGCCGCTGAGCGTCCGGCCGGACGCGTCGACGATCGTGCCGGACAGGATGAGCGGAAGTCGCGTGCCGGAGGCCTCGAACGCGCCCTCGACACCAAAGATCGCGGCCTTGCCGTTGAGCGTGTCGAAGATCGTCTCGATCAGGAGGATGTCGGCGCCGCCCTCGATCAGACCCTCGGCCGCTTCCTGGTAGGCGGCGGCGAGCTCCTCGAACGTCACATTGCGCGCGGCGGCGTTGTTGACGTCCGGTGAGATCGAGGCGGTCCGGTTCGTCGGCCCCAGGGCGCCCGCGACGAACCGAGGGCGGCCGGGTTCGGCCTCCTCGGCGGCGTCGGCAGCATCGCGGGCGATCCTCGCGGCGGCCGCGTTCATCTCGCGGACGATCGGCTCAAGGGCGTAGTCGGCCTGGGCGATCCGCGTTGCGGTGAAGGTGTTGGTCTCGATGATGTCCGCCCCGGCGTGGAGATAGGCGTCGTGGATCGCCCGGATGATCGCCGGCTGCGTCAGCGACAGGAGGTCGTTGTTGCCGCGGAGGTCGCGTTGGCGGTCAGCGAATCGGGCGTCTTCGCCGCGGAACCCCGCCTCGTCGAGCTGATACGACTGGATTAGCGTGCCCATGGCGCCGTCGATCACGAGAATCCGCTGGGCGAGCAGCGGCGCGAGGAGGGTGGCCCGTTCCTCGCGGGTCCGGAGCCGCGTGGCCTGTTCCGTCGCCGCGGGCGCCACGGGCGCCACGGGCCCCTCGGGAGGCGTGACGTCGCGGCTCGGGGTGCGAGTGGCAGTGTCGACCACGGTCGGGGCTAGCCTCGGCTGGCCGGACGGCCGCAGCCGTCGACGGTACGGGGGGTCATGGCTGCTCTGCTCCTATCGCACCTGGCGGGGGCACCGTTTCCGCGATGAGCCTCGCGGATCGGCTGCCGGGCCTTCATCGAGCCAGGACTCTCGGGCCACTCTTGATAGGTGACGCCTCGAGCGACGCCGGATTGATCGTGGCGCGGTTCGCCCCCGTTCGTCAAGTGGCCGGCCGGTCATCGCCATCCGTAGCTGCGGTCTTCTGGACGCCCGTCCATGTCTCGCGGCGCCTGCTGCCCGGAACCTTGCGGTCGGACATTCGACCACTCCCCACTGAGAGAACGACCAGATGAACCCCTTGACACAACGATTCGACGCCCCGAACCACCGCCTGCGACGCGTTGGTCGGCTGGCGCGGCGCCGGATGCGCATCGAGGGAGCCGATCTCTCGAATGGCATCCACACGGACGGCCGCTTGTCGATCGTGATCTCCGGCTTCGATACGGCCCACGATGGTCGGCGTGAGATGTTCCAGTGGTGGTCCGACAAGCCCGTTGCCCTCGTGATCATTCGTTCGGGCGTCGAGGGCGAAGAACTGTCGATCTCGACCGGCCCGATCCGCTGGGGCACCGGGATCCGTGAGCCGGGCGACGGCGGACTCAGGAATATCACGTTCTGCTACGACATCGAGCCGCGGGTCCAGCCGGGGCAGGCGTCTGCGGATCGAGCGCGGGTCATCACGATTCCGGCGCGGCTGCTCCGATCGCTCTCGCCGGCCTGACGCCCACGCCTTCGAAGTTCATCGGCATCGATCGCGCCGGTTCCCCCACCCGCACGTCCGACTGCCCTCGAAGCCCGGGTTCCTCTCGTTGGGACCCGGGCTTCGGGATTCAGATCGCAGCGATAGAGCGGGGCGCCATTCGGGGGCCGTGCGCCGGCGGCCTGATCCCGCTCGCCTCGAGCAGCCGGATCACGCGAGCGCGCTGACCCCGGTAGGGAGCAAGGAGCTCGAGCATCCGGGCGTCGGTTGCCTTGCGCTCGCCGGCAAGCGCGAAGCCAACCATGCTCGGGATGTGGTAGTCGCCGACGCTCACCGCATCCGGGTCACCAAGCGCGCGGAGCGCAACCTCGGCGGCGGTCCACGGCCCAAGCCCGGGCAGGGCCGTCAGCCGCCGGTAGGCATCCGGGAGCGGCAGATCGACGATCTCCTCGAACCTCGCCGCGCGGAGGGCGACGCTGCGGATCAGATCCGCCCGACGTCGCTCGAGCCCGATCGGGTGGAAGGCCTCGTACGGCAGGCGGGCGAGGACTTCAGGCGTCGGCAGCAGGCGGAGCCCGAACGGACCGGGGGCGGTTTCGCCCCAGCGGGCGATGATGCCCCGATAGGCGCGACGGGCCTCGGTTCCGGTCACCTTCTGCTCGAGGATCGCAGGGATCAACGCCTCGAGGACGGCTCCAGATCGACCGATCCGGAGGCCCGGCATCCTGCGGTCCAGGTCGGCGAGCAGTCGGTCGGCCGGAGCGAATCCGTCGCGCCCGTCCTCGACGCCGGCCAGCCCCGGCGCTCCCTCGAGGGCACGGTCGGCGCCCGGACCCCAGGCCTCGACGTGGAGCCGCGTTCCGTCCAGCGTGAGTGCGATCGTGGCCGGCCCATCGGGCGTTCTCGTCGCCCGGATCGCCCCGTTGCGGCTCAGGCGCATCGCCGGATCGGCCGTTCCCCGCATGTGTGGCGCGAGCGTCAGGCGGAGGTCGAGGGGACGGTCAAGCGGGATCGTCCGGCTGGGCATCGGCTCAGTCTGTCACGCCGTTGCGAGATTCGCCGTTCGGCCTCGCATCCGCCCCAAACGGCATACCCTGCTAAGGTTCGCTCGACGTGCGACGCCCTAGAGTCGTCGCGAGCACGCTTCTCATAATCGTGCTCGCCGCGGTCGCCGTCCCAGGGTCCTCCGGATCCCGGGGCCCCAGCCCCGAAACCGTGAACGATGCGAACCTCTTCCTTGGTGTGGAGGTTTCATCGGCGCGTGGGACGACGACGACGACTCCCGCCCTAGACCCGGCATACCGATCCGACGGTGCGCTGGACTCAACCTCGACCCTGCTCGACCCGGACTCCCGACCGGCCCCATCAGGCCGCCCGCCAGGTTCAGTGAGTCAGCCCGCGGCTGTGGCCGGTGTGGTCGTCATTCCGACGTGGCATCTGGACGGCAACGTCAGCTGGTACGGGCCGGGCTTCTACGGAAAGCGGACGGCCTGCGGGGTGGCGATGACCGAGACGCTCATCGGTGTCGCCCACAAGACATTGCCCTGCGGCACGAAGATCACGTTCAAGAACCCTGCCACCGGCAAGACGGTCACGGCTCCGGTCGTCGACCGGGGACCGTACGTCACCGGCCGGCAGTGGGATCTGACCGGCGGCCTCTGTCTGGCGCTCGGTCATTGCTACACAGGCTCGCTCTACTGGAAGTACGTCTAGGCCTCGTTCCCGGCCCTCGTCGGTGATCGCTGGGGGCGATGAATCCCGGCCTCATTCGGCCCGAAACGTCACGGCTGACCGGTGGCGGCGTTGCCGTCGGCCAGAGCTCCGTCCGCCCCCAGATCACGCCCTGACGGCACCCGCGGTACCCTGCGGCCATGTGCCGAAGCATCAAACCCCTACGAAGATCAGAGTCCGATACAACGACCGGCGAGATCGAGGCCGCCGCTCTCCAGTTCGTCCGCAAGGTGAGAAACTACCGAACACCCGCGGCGCGCAATGCCGATGCGTTCGAGACGGCGGTCGCCGAGATCGCGAGCGCCTCGCGACGGATGCTCGAGACGCTCGGGGTCGAGGTCGTCGAGGGCCCGAACCGCTGGACCGCGGGCTCCGGAGCGACGCACCGCCACTCCCCGGCTGCCCCAGAACACGCTCACTGATCGTCTCGACTCCATGAGCGTCACGCTCGCGCCGTGGTGGGTCCGCCCCGGG
>JANMPL010000606.1:0-5032 GCA_031369845.1 Chloroflexota bacterium | reverse complement strand
CCGACGCAAGCGCCACGACCGGATCCGCCTCCATTTGGAGGGGACTGAGTCGCGGCCGCGTCTTGCGGTCTTCCGGAGCAACAACCACATCTACGCGCAGGTCATCGACGACGCCTCCGGGCGGACGTTGGCGACCGCCTCGACCGTCGAGAAGGAGCTGCGCAGCTCGTCTGCGACCAAGACGCAGGAGGCTGCGTCCGTCGGCAAGCTCGTTGCCGAGCGGGCGAAGTCCGCCGGCGTCGAGCGTGTCGTTTTCGATCGAGCCGGATTCCGGTACCACGGGCGGATCAAGTCGCTCGCCGATGCCGCCCGTGAAGCCGGCCTCGACTTCTGATCGGAAGGAGCACCCGTGGCCAGGATTGACCCGAACAAGCTCGCGCTCGAGGAGCGCGTCGTCCAGATCAACCGCGTCGCCAAGGTCGTCAAGGGCGGCCGGCGGTTCAGCTTCAGCGCGATCGTCGTCGTCGGCGACGGCGCCGGCCACGTCGGTGCCGGGCTCGGCAAGGCCGGCGAGGTCCCCGAGGCGATCCGCAAGGGCGTCGAGGACGCGAAGAAGAACCTGATCAAGATCCCGATGGTCGGGACGACGATCCCTCACGAGGTCAACGTCCAGTACTCGGCCAGCAAGGTCATGCTGAAGCCCGCCTCGCAGGGAACCGGCGTCATCGCCGGCGGCTCGGTCCGGGCCGTCGTCGAGGCAGCCGGGATCCGCGACATCCTCGCCAAGATCTACGGCTCGACGAACCCGGTCAACGTGACCCGGGCCACGATCGAGGCCCTTCGCAGCCTGCATTCCGCCGAGGAGCTCGGTGCGCGTCGCGGCGTCAAACTGGTCAGCCGGATCTCCGGCCAGCCGGGCGGCGGCGGGGAGTTGGTCGATGCCCGGTAAGCTACGCGTCACCCAGGTCAAGAGCACGATCAGTCACATCGCGCGGAACCGGGCCACCGTCCGGGCGCTCGGCCTGAAGCGGATCGGGCATACCGTCGAGGTCACCGACAACCCCGCGACCCGCGGCATGGTCCGCCAGGTCCGCTTCCTCGTGAGCGTCGAGGAGGTTCCCGGAACGGGCAAGGACGCGACCGAGTCGCCCCAGGAGAAGGAATGAAACTCCACGATCTCCGGCCCCCGGCCGGATCGCACACCGCCCGCACACGGGTCGGCCGCGGCATCGCCGCCGGCAAGGGCAAGACGGCCGGCCGCGGCACGAAGGGCCAGAAGGCTCGCGCCGGTGGCTCGATTCCGCCGTGGTTCGAAGGCGGTCAGACGCCGCTCCACATGCGGATCCCGAAGCTCCGCGGCTTCAAGAACCCGTTCAAGACCGACTACGAGGTCGTGAACGTTGGCGCCATCGGCGTTCTGGCTGAACGCGGCGCCTTCGAGGGCGGCGAGCCGGAAGGCCTGAAGACGAAGTCCGGCAAGTCCGCTCCGCCGACGGTCAACCAGGACATCCTCCGCGCGGTCGGGCTGGTCCGGACCCTCAAGAAGCCGCTGAAGATTCTCGGCGCGGGCGACCTGTCGTCGCCGCTGTTCGTCGTCGCCGACGCGTTCACGAGGTCGGCGGTCGTCAAGATCGAGGCTGCCGGCGGGACGGTGTCCGTCCTCGAGGTTCCGGCCGAGACGCAGCCCGCAATCGGCGTGGGAGAGGATGGCGCCAGGCCGCCGCGAGAGGCCCGGACGGCGGCGGGAAGGGCTGCCGCCGACAGGAAGGTTGATGCCCGAGCGGCTCGCGACACTGTCAAGGCCGAGGTCGCGGCTGAGGAAGCCGCGGCGAGCGCGGCCAAGGCCGCGAAGCCGGCCAAGGCACCCAAGGCAAAGGCAGCCGCCAGCGAGGCCGACACGCCCGAGGCTAAGGCAGCGCCCGACGCCGACGTAGCCCCGGACGCCGACTCGTCGGCCGGCCCTCTCGAGGCAGCCGACCCGACCGACGACACCGATGCCCCGGCAGGCGACCTCGCCACCGAGACCGACGCGGCCGAAGACGGCGAGAACGCGTAACCCGTGTTCGAATCGCTGCTGAACGCCTTCCGCGCGCCCGACATTCGGCGCCGGATTCTCTATGTCCTGGCGATCCTCATCATCTTCCGGTTCCTGGCCCATGTGCCGGTTCCAGGTGTCGATCGCGGACAGCTGCAGCAGTTCTTCGCCGGCAACGCCCTCATCGGCGTGCTGGACTTGATCTCCGGCGGCGGCCTGTCGAACTTCTCGATCGTGGCCCTGGGCGTGAACCCGTACATCAACGCCTCGATCATCATGCAGCTGATGACCGGCGTCATCCCTTCACTCCAGGCGCTCAGCCGCGAGGGTGAGTACGGCCGCAACAAGATCAACCAATACACCCGCTACCTATCCGTCCCGATGGCGATCCTGCAGGCGTACGGCTTCCTGGCCCTTTTGAACTCGCAGCAGATCCTGTCGTCGGGCTTCGACCTGGCGAACGGCGCGACGTTGACCCAGATCGCAACGCTGACCGCCGGCTCGATCGCCCTGATGTGGCTCGGTGAGCTCATCACGGAGCGCGGAATCGGCAACGGCATCAGCTTCATCATCTTCGCCGGCATCGTGAGCCGCGCGCCGGGAGCAATCGCCGGCTTCCTCCAGACGCCGAACCCGGCACTCATCATCGGGTTCGCGATCCTCGCGATCGTGTCGGTGGCGGTGATCATCTACATCCAGGAAGGCCAGCGGCGGATCCCGATCCAGTACGCCAGCCGCGTCCGCGGCCGGCGGATGTACCAGGGCGGTCAGACGTTCCTGCCGCTCCGGGTCAACCAGGCCGGCGTGATCCCGATCATCTTCGCGATCAGCATCCTGCTATTTCCCCAGCAGATCGCCTCGTACTTCACGAACGCCGAGGTGGAGATCGTGGCCAGCGCGGCCCGGGCGATCGTCACGTTCTTCAATCCCCAATCGATCATCTACGTGGCGCTCTACTTCCTGCTGACCGTCGGATTCACGTACTTCTATACGGCGTTCACGTTCAAGCCCGACGAGACCGCGGAGCAGCTCCGCAAGAACGGCGGGTTCATCCCGGGCATCCGTCCCGGTCGGCCGACGGCCGACTACCTGGCCCGGGTCGTGACCCGCATCACCGTCGCCGGCGCCCTCTTCCTCGGCATCATCGCGACGGCCCCGTCCGTGGTAGGTCTCCTCGTTCCGTCGCTGTCGTCGATCGCTCTCGGAGGCACGGGCCTTCTGATCGTGGTCAGCGTCGTCGTCGAGACGATGAAGCAGATCGAAGCCCAGCTCCTGATGCGCAACTACGAAGGCTTCATCCGGTGATTCGGTCGGCAACCACCGCGTCGTCCCACCGCCCGGTCCTCGCCGTTACGCGATGACTGTCGCCGTGCTCCTGGGAGCTCCCGGCGCGGGGAAGGGGACGCAGGCTCCGATCCTGGCCCAGGCGCTTGGGGTGCCGATTCTCGCGTCCGGCGATCTGCTCAGGGCGGCGGTCGCGGCCGGCACGCCGCTTGGCCGCGAGGCGGACCGGTACATGAGCCGCGGTCAGCTCGTACCGGACGAGACGATCGTCCGCGTGTTCCTGGACCGGCTCGAGAAGCCCGACGCCAAGGTCGGGGCCGTGCTGGACGGCTATCCCCGCACGCGCGTCCAGGCGGTCGCCCTCGATGAAGCGCTCAAGGACGCTGGCCGTCGGGTCGACCGGGCGATCTTCATCGACGTGGAGCCTGAAGACCTCGTTCGGCGCATGTCCAATCGCCGCATCTGCACCGCCAACGGCCACGTCTACAACCTCGCCTCGAATCCGCCAAAGACCGATGGCGTCTGCGACCTCGACGGCTCGGAGCTCGTTCAGCGCCCCGACGACGACGAGGAAACGGTCCGAGCCCGGATGAAGGAGCAGATTCCGCCGCTCCTGGAGGTCGTGGATCACTACCGCAAGGCTGGCGTTCTGCAGACCGTCGACGGCCGTGAGCCGATCTCCGACGTCAGCGACCGCCTGCTGCGGGCCCTCACGACCGCGCCCGGACAGGTCTCCGCCTAGCCATGGTCACCCGCAAGTCGCGTCGCGAGATTGACAAGATGCGCCATGCCGGCCGGATCGTGGCCGAGGTCCTCGCCCTCGTCGAGAGCGAGCTGAAGCCCGGGGTGACGACCGGTCATCTGGATCGGCTCGCCGAGCGTCATATCCGCGCCGCCGGCGCTGTGCCGTCGTTCAAGGGCTACGGCCATCGCAGCAATCCGTTCCCGGCCAGCCTGTGCATCTCGATCGACAACGAGGTCGTCCACGGCATCCCCGGCGACCGGGTCATCCGCGACGGCCAGATCGTGTCGGTCGACGCCGGCGCGATCTTCGATGGCTGGCACGGCGACGGGGCGAGGACGTTCGTCGTCGGCAAGCCCGGCGCCGAGGTCGCATCGCTCGTCGAGGCGACGCGCCTGGCGATGATGGCCGGTATCGCCGCCGCGGTGCCGGGCGCTCACCTGGGCGACATCTCGGCCGCAATCGAGGACATTGCCGCACCCCACGGGTACGGGATCGTTCGCCAGTTCGTCGGTCATGGGATCGGCACGGAGATGCACCAGGAGCCGCAGGTCCCGAACTATCGCACCGGCGTCCGCGGCATGAAGCTCGCTCCCGGAATCTGCCTCGCCATCGAGCCGATGCTCACGCTGGGCAGCCACGAGGTCGAGGTCAGGCCAGACGGCTGGACCGTCGTCACGAGCGATGGCTCACTGGCCGCCCACTTCGAGCACACCATCGCCGTTACGGAGTCGGGACCTGAGATCCTCACGACGGTCTGATGACGATGTCTCGAGAAGCCCTGATCTGCGACAGACCCACCGAGGTCGGAGGCGACGCTCCGCGAGCCATCCGCCCGAGGTCTCCCGAGATCCTTACGAGTGTCCGGGGCCGCAGCATCCCGCTCGCACGGGGCGCTTGCTCCAATGAGCGTGATTTGATACGCTACGCGTTCGTGTGTCGGCCCCCGTGGGCCGACACTCATCGTGAGAAAGGGAACACCAAGGCCTGTGGCTAAGAAGGACGCGATCGAAGTGGAAGGGACGGTCATC
>JANMPL010000579.1:0-12493 GCA_031369845.1 Chloroflexota bacterium | reverse complement strand
CGCGGCCAACCCGAGGGCCCGCGCAGCCCGCGCGGTCCACGCCGGGACCCTCCGAGGTCCGAGGCGGAGCTCCGCGACGCCAGCGGCCCGAGGACGACTCACGTAATGCCGATCAAGCTGCCGTCGTTCCGGCCGCGTCGCGACGCCTATCCGCCCGACCTATGGACGAAGTGCCCGTCGTGCGAGGAGATGCTGTTCAACAAGCAGCTCGACAAGGTCCAGCGCGTCTGCCCGACCTGCGGCCATCACTTCCGTCTGTCGGCCGACGCCCGCCTCGGACTCCTCCTCGATCACGGCACGTTCGTCGAGCGCGACGCGGGCCTCCAGTCGGTCGATCCGCTCGGCTTCGTCGACCAGAAGCCGTATCCGGACCGGATTGCGGCCGCCCAGTTGGCGACCGGTCTGCGCGACGCGGCCGTGTGGGGGACCGGCACGATCGACGGCCGGCCGGTCGCGATCTGCGTGATGGACTTTGGCTTCATGGGCGGCTCGATGGGCGCCGTCGTAGGCGAGAAGGTGACCCGGGCTGCGGAATACTCGTTGGTCCAGCGCCTGCCCCTGATCGTCGTCTCTGCGTCCGGTGGAGCAAGGATGCAGGAGGGAACGCTTGCCCTCATGCAGCTCGCGAAGAGCGTGGCCGCACTGGAGCGGCTGCGGTCCGCCGGTGTGCCGTTCATCAGCGTCCTATCGGACCCGACGACCGGCGGGGTCTTCGCCTCGTTCGCCGTCCTCGGCGATGTCAACCTGGCCGAACCTAACGCCCTCATCGGCTTCGCCGGCGCGCGCGTGTCGGCCGGCACGATCGCCCAGGAGCTGCCCGCGGGCTTCCAACGCTCCGAGTTCCTCTACGAGCACGGCTTCCTCGACCGCATCGTCCATCGGTCCGAGCTCCGGTCTGAGATCTCGATGCTCCTCGGCTACCTGCGGCCGGTGCCACGCGAGGGCGCGCGGGACGAACCGGAGACGCTCGGGCTGCCGGCGTTCCGGCCGCTGTCTTTCCTGTCCAATCTCGCGGAACGCGTCATGCCGAGCGATCCGGAGCCCGCGCCGACGAACGGGGCCGCGCATGTCGACCTCGCCGCTGGTGGCGCCCGATCAGCCTCGCCCCCGGCAGGCCCGCCGGCACCCGAGCCGTCCGAGGTGGCCGTCACGTCGGCCGAGGCGGTTGCCACGACGCCTGCCGAGCACGGCGCCACCCAACCTGATGATGGCGCCTCGCCCTCGTCCGCCGCGGTCGCCTCGACGGAGTCGCCCGTAGCCGACGCGGCAGCCCCGGAGGCGCGTCGTGGTTGATCGCCTGCTCGGTCGCGGCCGCGAGGCCGAAGCCGCCGACGCATCCGCTGCCGTCGCGGTGGCGGACGACGCCCGGACCGCCGTGTGGTCGCGCGTCCAGCAGGCCCGGAACCTGCGGCGGCCGCGCACCCTCGAGCTCGTCGGGGCGATGGCCAACGACTTCGTAGAGATCCACGGCGACCGACTCTTCGGGGACGACGAAGCGATCGTCACCGGGTTTGCCCGGATCGAAGGCCGGCGAGTCGTCGTCGTTGGCCAGCAGAAGGGCGCCGACACGGACGAGAACATCCGGCGCAACTTCGGGATGCCGCACCCCGAGGGCTACCGCAAGGCGATGCGGGCGATGGAGCTTGCCGAGCGATTCGGGATGCCGATCGTGACGTTCGTCGACGTGCCGGGCGCACATCCCGGGGCCGAGTCGGAGGAGCGTGGAATCGCCGATGCGATCGCTCGCTCGATCGGGCTGATGAGCCGGCTCCGCACGCCGATCGTCACCGTCATCACTGGCGAGGGTGGCTCTGGCGGAGCGCTTGCGATTGCGGTCGCCGATGTCGTCGTCGCGCTCGAGAACGCCGTCTACGCGGTCATCAGCCCTGAAGGCTGCGCCGCGATCCTGTGGCGGACGGCTGACGAGGCCGCGACCGCGGCGGTCGCGATGCGGATGACTGCGGCCGAACAGCAGGCGCTCGGCGTCGTCGACATCGTCGTGACCGAGCCCGGCGAGGGCGCCCACACGGACCACGCCGAGACGGCTCGCCGACTCAAGTCGGTGATCGTCTCGCAGCTGGACGCGTTGTCGAGGATCCCGCTCGATGACCTCGTCGAGGCGAGGTACCAGCGCTTCCGGGCGCTTGGGCCGTACACGGAGCTCGAGACGCCGACGGTCGCGCCGGTCGAGCGCCCCGGCCTTGCCGATCGGCTGCGTAACCTCTTCGACCCCGGCCGCTGGCCCGCCGGAGCCGGCCGTGATGAGCCGCCGGCTCGGGATGAGGTTTGAGCGTGAGCAGCGATCGATCGCGCGACCGAACCCCGGCCGAGCGGAGCGAGAAGGCCAGGGCGGCCGACCACGCCGCGATCGACCGGCTCGCCGACGAGCTCCTGCCCGCACTCGCGGCGAAGCTCGCGGCGACGGGCCTCGCCGAGATCGAGGTGCGAGAGGGCCAATGGAAGGTCCGGATCCGGCGGCCAGCCGGTGAGGGCCCCACGCAGGTCAGGCGCGGCTCCGACAAGCCTTCGCGGGCTCAGCCCGGACACGCGGGTCACGGCCATCCGCCCGCGGGCCTCGAGGGTCATCGGGGAGCACAGGGTCGCGGCCCGGTTACGCACTCGACCAACGGATCGTCGCCGTCGCTGACGCCCGTCGGCCCAGGCGATGGCACGGAGGCAGATCCCGCGCCGTCCCGCGAGGAGCTCCGGTCGACCCGGACGGTCGCGACGTCGCCCGCCGTCGGCGTCTATCAGCCCAGGCCAGAGGCGCGGCTCGGGACGAAAGTCCGATCCGGCGACCGGCTTGGCGCCGTCGATATGCTCGGTGTCGCCCAGGAGGTGGTGTCGCCGGCCGACGGTCTCGTCGGGCCCAGCCTCGTCGAGCCCGGCCAGGCGGTCGAATACGGCCAGGAACTCGTCGTCATCGAACTCACCGGGGAAGGTTGACGTGTTCCGCAAGATCCTCATCGCGAATAGGGGCGAGATCGCCCTGCGCATCCTGCGGGCCTGCCGGACGCTCGGCGTCGAAGCCGTCGTCGCCTACAGCGAGGCGGATCGCGACTCGCTGCCGGTCCAGCTCGCCGACGAAGCGATCTGCATCGGGCCGGCGGATGCGAAGCGCTCGTACCTCTCGGCGCCCGCGATGATGAGCGCCGCGATCGTGACCGGCTGCGACGCGATCCATCCGGGCTACGGGTTCCTGTCCGAGGACGGGGGATTCGCCGAGGTCGTTCGGGCCCACGACCTCGTGTTCATCGGCCCGCCGGCGTCGGTCCTCGAGCGGTTCGCCTCCAAGGAAGCGACGCGGCGGTTGCTCGCGAATCACGGTCTGCCGACGATCCCGGGCTCGAACGGGATTCTCCGCGACGACGCCCACGCGCTCGAGGAGGGGGCCCGGATCGGTTACCCGCTGCTCATCAAGCCCGCGGCCGGCGGCGGCGGCAAGGGCATGCGCATGGTCCGGACGCCGCGCGAGCTCGAAGCATCACTCAGCGTCTGTCGGTCCGAGGCCCGGGCGGCGTTCGGCGACGACTCGCTCTACCTCGAGCGCTGGCTCGACGAGAACCGGCATGTCGAGGTTCAGGTCGTCGTCGACCGCTACGGACACGGCGTCCACCTCGGCGAGCGTGATTGCTCAGTTCAGCGCCGGCACCAGAAGATCCTCGAGGAGGCGCCGACGCCGGCGTTGTCTGAGGCGGCTCGAACCGACCTCTGCTCGCGGGCGATCCGGGCCGTCGTCGCGGCGGGATACGAGAATGTCGGGACGCTCGAGTTCCTCGTCGACAACGCGGGTAACTACTACTTCATCGAGATCAACTGCCGCATCCAGGTCGAGCATCCGGTGACCGAGGCGCTGACCGGGATCGACATGGTGGCGACGCAGATCCGCGTCGCCGCCGGCGAACCGATCGGCTTCACCCAGGCGGACGTCGAGTTCCGCGGCCATGCGATCGAGTTCCGGATCAACGCGGAGGACCCGGAACAGGACTTCCGACCGAGCGCGGGCGTCGTCGAGCGCTACCTCCCGCCGGGCGGTCCCGGGGTCCGGATGGATTCCCATCTCTACGCCGGCTACGAAGTGCCGCCGTTCTATGACTCGCTCCTCGGCAAGCTCATCGTCTGGGGCCCGACCCGCGAGGCGGCGATCGCCCGATCGATCGTGGCCCTCGACGAGCTCCTCGTCGAGGGCATCGTCACCAACATTTCGATCCACAAGGCGCTGCTCGCCTCCGACGCGTTCCTCGAAGGCAAGTGGACGACCAATCTCCTCGATCGGGTCGGAGGCGCCGCGTTCCTCGCCGCGGCGGCGCGCGCGTGAGGTTCCGCTTCAGTACGCCCGCAGGCTCCCCACCGGCCCGCCCTGGAACGCCCAACGTTCACACCAGCGTCTGGCGAGTGCCGTTGGCGGGTTATTTCGGGGCTCATTCGCCAGTTGGATCGCCGGGCGTTCCACGTGGCGTCTGGGACCCCCGCCGACACCCCGCTTCGAGCTCTAGTTCGCTCGTTCGAACGCGGGGCGTTCCAAGGGCAGACAGCGCCGCTACATCATGGTCCGCCAGCGGGACCAACGGGCGAATGAGCGACCATTCGTGGACCCGAATTGGCGTGTCCGCCCGTTTGGCCGCGAGCCGAACCAACGAGCGAACGAAGGCCTGGATTCGGGCGCCTCAGAACTCGCCGTCCGCGGCTTGGTCCGCGTGCCGGACCGCGAGCGCCAAGCCATCAGCAGGAGCCGCCCGTGCGTACCTGCAATCACCTCGTCGCAAGGACGCCGCGCGTCGGGGCACACTGAAATCCATGACATGGAGTTGCCTGTGACCGAAACGACCGCGCCGCCGAAGCTCGAGACGATCCACTCCACCGGCGAGATCGAGAAGCTGATCCCGCATCGCTGGCCGGTCCTCATGGTCGATCGGATCGTGGAATACGACCAGGAGGCGAAGCGGATCGTCGGGATCAAGGGCGTCGCTGCGACGGAGTGGTTCTTCCAGGGCCACTTTCCAGGGCTGCCGGTCATGCCGGGCGTGCTCCAGGTCGAGGCCCTCGCCCAGACGATGGCGGTCTACGTCGCGAAGCAGCCGGGTTTCGGGGAGCGGATCGGGCTGTTCGCGGGAATCGACGACTGCCGCTTCAAGAGGGTCGTCGTTCCGGGCGACGTGCTCCGGCTCGAGATCACGATGGAGAAGCTCGGCGGCCGGTTCGGACGGGCCCGCGGCATTGCCAGCGTCGACGGCGAGGTCGCCTGCGAAGCGACGCTCAGTTTCATCATCCCCAACGAGGGCGCACTGCGATGACCGCCCGCGTCGCGATCCTGTCGGACGTGCACGGCAACGCCGCCGCACTCGAGGAAGTGCGGAAGGAGATCCGGAAGGAGCGGCCAGACGCCGTGATGGTCGCCGGCGATCTCGTCCTGAACGGACCGGAGCCGTCCGCCGCCGTGGACGGCGTCCGCGAGCTCGAGGCCGAGGGCGCGATCGTCGTCCAGGGCAACACGGATGTGGCCGTCGCCGACTTCGACTACTCGGCTGCCTTCCCGTGGCTGACGGACGGCGTTCCGGACACCTTCCGGGCTGCCGCGGAGTGGGCCCACGACGAGCTCGGTGACGAGCGGTTGGCTTGGCTCCGGCGCCTGCCATCCGAGCGCCGGCTCCGCCTCGAGGACACGATGCTCGTCGCCTGCCACGCGTCGCCCGGCAGCCAGACCCAGGGCTTCGACCAGGCGCTCGACCCGTCGGTCATCCTCGAGCGCGCCTCGCGGACCGACGCCCGGGTGATCTGCTGCGGCCACACTCACCTGCCGGAGGTCCGCGACCTCGGCTGGAAGCTGATCGTCAACGACGGGTCCGCGGGCTACATCTTCGACGGCGACCCGACGGCCTCATGGGCCCTCGTCACGGTCGACGGCGACGAGGTGACCGCCGAGATCCGGCGGACGGCATTCGACGCGTTGGCCGTGTCCAACGCCATTTCGGCGCGCGGATTGCCCGGCGACGTCTACCGCGCAGCCACCGTCCGAACCGGGAAGCTCGTCCGATGACGCGGGAGATTCACCCATGACGCGCGGCACCTGGCCGACCGAGGCGCGACGTGTTGTGGTGACCGGGATGGGCATGGTCACGGCGCTCGGCAACGACGTCCCATCCTCGTGGGCGGGCCTCGCCGCGGGCCGGTCGGGAGTCTCGACGATCACGTCGTTCGACCCGTCGCGGCTGACGGTGAGGATCGCTGGCGAGGTCAAGGATCTGGACGCCAGCCACATCCTCGATCGCAAGGAGATGAGGCGGACCGATCGCTACATCCAGTTCGGGCTCGTCGCGTCGCGCGAGGCGATGGACCAGGCCGGGCTGCCCGCCCGACTCGAGGGCGAAGAGGCCGAGCGGACCGGCGTCATCCTCGGCACGGGGCTCGGCGGCGTCGGGACGCTCGTCGACGGAATCTCGATCAACGCGTTGCGCGGCCCGGACCGGATCAGCCCGTTCTTCATCCCGATGGGCATCCCGAACGTCGGCGCGGGCCAGATCGCGATCAGCTTCGGGATGACCGGGCCGAACTTCACGACCGTGTCGGCCTGCGCCACCGGTGGCCACGCGATCGGCGAGGCGTCCGAGACGATCCGCCGCGGCGACGCGGACACGATGATCGCCGGTGGCACCGAGGCGGGCATCTTCGAGCCGCTCGTCGGTGGGTTCGCCGCGATGCGCGCCCTCTCGACCCGCAACGACGACCCCGAAGGCGCCTCGCGGCCGTTCGACAAGGGCCGCGACGGCTTCGTTCCGGGCGAGGGCGCAGGCGTCCTCGTCCTCGAGGACCTCGAGCACGCCAGGGCCCGCGGCGCGACGATCCTCGCGGAGCTGATCAGCTACGGCGCGACCGCCGACGCTTCGCACATCACGCTGCCGGCGCCGGGCGGGATCGGGGCCGTGCGCGCGGCGCGCCGGGCGCTCGAGAAGGCCGGCATCTCCGTGGAGGAGATCGACCACGTCAATGCACACGCCACCTCGACGCCGGAGGGCGATAAGGCCGAGCTGCAGTCGATCCGGACGATCTTCGGCGATCGCGCCGGCAAGATCCCCGTTACGGCCAACAAGTCGATGCTCGGGCACACGCTCGGCGCCGCGGGTGCCATCGAGGCGATCGTGACGATCCAGTCGATCCGCGAGTCGTGCGTTCCACCGACGATCAACCTCCAGGATCCGGACGATGCAGCCGAGGGCCTGAACCTCACGCCGAACACGGCCCAGGCGCACGACATCCGGACGGCGATGTCGAATTCCTTCGGCTTCGGCGGCCAGAACACCGCCCTGATCTTCCGGCGGTGGGAGGAATGAGCGACGAGCTCGAGCAGCCGCCGGACGCCGAGGCCGAGGCGGCGACCGCGGCGGTCACCGACGAACCGGCCGCCGCCCCGCCGCCCATCCCGGCCGATGCGGGCGACGCGTCTCTCCTCGCCCTCATCGATCGGCTCGGCGGCATGCTCCAGCGGGGCGATCTGACCGAATTGGAGGTCGAGGTCGGTGGCACGGCGCTCATCCTCCGCAAGCCCGCGGCGATCGCCCAGCTCGTCGCAATCGGAGGCGGCGGTGACGCCCAGCTCGTGGCGACACCCGTGCCTGCTTCCACACAATCAGCCGCACCGACACCGGACGAGCCTGCCGCCCCGTCACGCCCGAGCATCAAGGCCCCGCTGACCGGCATCTGGTATGGCTCGCCGGCCCCTGGCTCAGCGCCCTTCGTCGAGGTCGGCCGGGAGGTAGCGGTCGGCCAGGTCGTCGGGCTGATCGAGGCAATGAAGCTATTCAACGAGATCAAGTCCGAGCTCGCCGGCCGCGTCATTCGGGTCGTGCCCGAAAGCGGCTCGCTCGTCAAGGCGAAGCAGCCGCTCATCGAGGTGGACCCACTGTGAACGAGTCCCTTCGTCATGCCCATGTCACCGGCTGGGGGCGGTACGCGCCATCCCAGGTCCTCACGAACGCCGACCTCGAGCGCATCGTCGACACCTCCGACGAGTGGATCGTGACCCGGACCGGAATCCGCGAGCGTCGAGTCGCCGCGGCCAACGAGACGACCGCGTCGATGGCCGCCGTTGCCGGCCTGCGCGCGATCCGAACCGCGGGCATTGAGCCAGACGACATCGACCTGATCCTCCTCGGCACGCTGACGCCCGACTACTGGATGCCGTCCACGGCAGCGCTCGTCAAGGAAGCCATCGGCAACACGAAGGCGGCCGCGTTCGACGTCATGGCTGCCTGCTCGGGCTTCGTCTACGGCTTTGCGACCGCCCAGGCCTACATCAAGGCCGGGCTGGCGAAGCACGTCCTCGTCATCGGGGCGGAGCTGCTCACCCGGTTCCTCGACTACACCGATCGGAGCACGTGCATCCTGTTCGGCGACGGGGCGGGCGCTGTCGTCCTGTCGGCGAGCGACGAGCCGGGTGGCGCGCTCGGCGTCGAGATGACGACCGAGCCGCGTGGCGCGTACATGATCTGGCTGCCGGCCGGTGGCGCGAAGAGCCCGCCGTCGGCCGAAACGATCGCCCGCGGCGAGCACTACGTCCGAATGGAGGGCAAGGAGACCTACCGCTTCGCGACGAAGACGATGGCGACCACCGCCCTGGAGTCGATCCGCAGGTCCGGCCTCGAACCGTCCGACATCGACCTGTTCATCCCCCACCAGGCCAACATCCGGATCGTCGAGGCCGTCGCCAAGGGCCTCGACCTGCCGATGGAGAAGATGTTCATCAACCTCGACAAGTACGGCAACACCTCGGCCGCTTCCGTCCCGATTGCGCTTGCAGAGGCCGTCAACGAGGGGCGTGTGAAGGTTGGCGACAACGTCGTGATCGTCGCGTTCGGTGCCGGTTTCACGAGTGGCGCCGTGACGATCAACTGGACGGCCGACCCCGCTCGGGGCATCGCCGGCGACGCAGCCGTCCGGCCGGAGGATGTCAGCGTCCGCGCCCCCGTCGACTGGAACTCGGTCGACCCGATCCCCGACGCGCTTGCCGAGCTGATGGCCCGACCGGGCACCCTCGACGTGCCGCTCGACGACGTCGTCCCCGGCGAACCGGAGCACACCCGCCAGCCTGTCGGCTGAGTGATTGGCCAATGGCTGTTCCTTCGCCCGCTCCGCGCCCGATCTTGGCCAGATATTCATGCAGGGACTGATAGGCTCGATCCGGAGGCCGACACCGACGCCCATCGGGCTTTCGCGTGCACGTTTTGGCTTCCGGATCGCCCCGTCGCGCCCCTGCGGGCCTGACAAGTCGGCCTACTAGTCCTCCTTATGAATATTTGGCCAACAGCTCGGCGCCCGGTCACCGTATCAAGGAGAGGTCGATGATCGACTTGAGCGGCAAGAGCGCCGTCGTGACCGGCGGCTCGCGCGGGATCGGCCGGGCCATCGCGCTGCGCCTCGCGACCCAGGGCGCCGATGTCGCGTTCAGCTACCGCGGTAACGAGGCGGCGGCGAAGGAGACCGCGGCGGCGATCGAAGGACTCGGGCGGAAGGCGCTCCCCGTCCAGGCCGACGTGACCGAGCCCGAATCCGCCGAAGCCCTCGTCAAAGCCGCCCTCGAGGCCTTTGGCAAGATCGACATCCTCGTCAACAACGCCGGCATCACCCGCGACGACCTCCTGATGCGGATGAGCGTCGAGGCGTTTCGCGAGGTCCTCGAGACGAACCTGTTCGGCGCCTTCTACGCGACGAAGGCAGTCACCCGCCCGATGCTCAGGGCGAAGGGCGGCCGGATCGTCAACATCACGTCCGTCTCCGGCCAGGCGGGTCAGATGGGCCAGGCGAATTACTCGGCGGCGAAGGCCGGGCTCATCGGCCTGACCAAGGCGACCGCCCGGGAGCTCGCGTCCCGCGGGATCACGTGCAATGCGGTGGCGCCCGGGATGGTCCTGACAGAACTGACGAAGGACCTGCCGGAGGCCCTCCAGACGGAGATCATTGCCCGGACGCCGCTCGGGCGGTTCGGCACGACCGAGGAGATCGCCAACGCTGTCGCATTCCTCGTGAGTGACGAGGCCGCGTTCATCACGGGCCAGGTGCTCGCGGTCGACGGCGGCCTCGTGATGATGTAGGGCTCAAGAGGACGATCATCTGAACCTGCAATTGCCGCGGGGCTCCTACGTATCGGCGTGGCGAGGCCGCGTATCTCGAAGTCGTCTCCTCCTCTTGGCTGCCGCCTTGGTAATTGGCGTGGCGACGATCAGGCTGGCGACAGGCGGGTGGGACAACCTGCTCGCGGACCACGCTCGTTACGTGTTTTCCGGCATGTCGCTGCTCGATGGCCGGGGCTACGTGGGAGAAGCGGGCGAGACCTTCTACGTTCGCGCGCCGGTGTACCCGGTGATCGTCGGCGGCGGATGGGCGCTGGCCGGGGCCGATGGCGCTCACCTCGCGGCATGGGGTCTCGGCCTTGCCGGCCTGTTGCTCGCCGTCTGGCTCGCGGCCCACCTTGGGGGGTTGCCGGCGGCGTTCGCCACCGCTGCCGTCGTGATCGCGGTGCCGCAGTTCTGGGCGCAAATCGTCTCTCTCGGGATCGATCTTCCCCAAGTCGCCGTCTACCTGGCTGCCGTGGCCCTGCTCTTGCGCCCGATGCCAATCAGGTGGTTGGCGGGCGGGTGCGTCATGGGTATCGCCCTTCTGATCAAGGAAACGGTGGCCCCGGCTGTGCTCTTGCTCCCGATGGCGTGGCTGCCCGCCTGGTCTGGGCTCGCGTGGCGGACCTGGGCCCAGCTCGTGCTTCTGTTCCTGCTTGCCGTAGCCGTCGTGGCGGGCTGGTGGTGGTTCCTCGTCTGGAGGGAAACCGGCCTCCTGTTTCCCTTCAACTCGCTCAGAGCGATCGTCAGGGATGAGGCCGAGGTCGTGTTCCATCCGACACGAGCGAGCGCCATTGCATGGCTCCTCGCGGCGACGGCGTGGGCGTATCTCATCGCCAGGCGCTACCGGGACGCCGGCGTGCGACTGCTTGTCCTGGCCGCCATTGCCCTGGCTCCGGCTGTCGCAGCGACGGTGCTGCTCGCCCAACCGGAGCGCAATCTCACGGCACTGGTGCTGCTCAGTTGCATCGCCGCGGGCGTGGCCCTTGCCGACCTGTGGCGAGCGGTTTCGTCGCGTAGCTCGCCAGCGGCCAGACTTGCGAGCTTTGGGGTGCTCGCTGCGGCCCTGATGACCGTGGCGGTCCTCGGCCAGCTGCGCGCCGCTCGGGCGACCCAGGATCGACTGCCGGGGGAAGCGGCGGCTGTCATTCGCCCGGCCCTCGCATCTGGCCAGGAGGTCATCTCGACGTTCCGCGGACGCTCGCCGATTGGGCTGGAGCTGTTCGACGCGAACGTTCGTGTCGAGCTCCTGCCGGTGGGCGCCGTCCGGCGGCCGGCCGACCCATCGCAGTATCTGTGGCTCGGGGAGCGGCGTGGAACGCTGTTCGGGATGACCCGGGACAGCTGGCAGACTGTGTTGTCCTCACCGCGCGCGGCCTACCTCGTGCTGATCGGTCCTCACTTGCAAACACCCGTGGAGCTGCTTCCGGCGCTGCGAGTGAGAGACGAGCTGCCGCCTGGGCTGACGTATGTCAAGAGGGTGGACGGTCTGTACGGCACCGCGGACATCTTCGAAATCGACCCAGCTCGCATCGACCGAGCGCCCGATCTTCACCTGCACGCGAAGCCGGGCGCCCTCGAGCACTGGCTCGACATGGCTGTGGCCGCCGGCACCACGAATGCTGCCGAGAGTCTCCTTGACGCTCGACCGATCGTGCCTGCCCTCGGAACTGCGTGGAAGCGCCTAGCACGACGCCTCGGCCCTGTTGCCTGCTTCCGGCCCATGCAGGAGGACGGCCAGCGCGTGCTAATGATCGAGCCCACGAAGGATCAAAGTGACTGCATGACCACCGCGGCGCTGGATGGGTCTGGTGCCCCGCCCGACCGCGACCAGTGGATGGCCGGCGAGCGCAGTGGGCCCGCGGGATCCCGCGAGGCGCCGTCGGGCCGGACGGATCGGCCCGGTACTATCCTTGGGTGACTGCCCGCGATGGGTAAACGATCCCTCTAGCTCGACCGACAGACTGGTGCCCCTTGACCATGCCGTCGTCGCCGCTCGTCGCCGTCGTCATTCCGGCCTTGAACGAGGTCGGCAAGATCGGGCGTGTGCTCGACAAGTTTCCGCGCGACCCCCGATTCGAAGCGATCGTCGTCGACGACGGTTCGACGGACGGCACGGGCGAGGAAGCGCGGGCTCACGGAGCCGCCGTTGTGATTCGCCGCGATCAGCGCGGGGGTGTCGGGGCGGCCATTCGCGATGGCTGGTTGTGTGGCGTCGAACGTGGACGCCCGTATCTCGCGCTTCTGTCGGGGGATGACCAGCACGAGCCTTCGGAGCTCGTCGGCGCGTTCGCGGCGCTCGAGGCGGCCGGGGCCGACTACGTCCAGGGCTCTCGCTGGCGACGCGGCGGCAAGGTCGTCGGACCGACCGGCGGTCGGGGCCTCGG
>JANMPL010000558.1:0-3591 GCA_031369845.1 Chloroflexota bacterium | reverse complement strand
GGCCGAGGCCAACCGGACGCCGTTCGACCTGACGGAGGCCGACAGCGAGATCGTCGCCGGCTTCGCGACCGAATACTCGGGAATGCGGTTCGGCTTCTTCTTCTTCGCCGAGTACGTCAACGTGTTCGTGGTCTCGGCGCTCATCGTCACGCTCTTCTTCGGCGGCTGGAACGCACCGTTCCCGTGGCCGTGGCCGATCGAGCTGAGCCTCGATCCGGGCTCGCTCGGGATCGGACTGCTGATCCTGATCGCGGTCGTCCCGGTGATCGGCACGCTTCTGCTGGCGGCGCCGTTCTTCCTCGCGAGGAGCTCGATGCCGGCGTGGCAGGCCCTCGTCATCGGATTCGTCCTGTTCAACCTCGTCGCGGTGACGGCGATCTTCGGCATCGCCTATGTCGGGTTCGACTGGGTGGCCGGGCTCCTCTGGTTCCTGGGCAAGACCTACGTCTTCGTCTTCACCTTCGTCTGGATGCGCGGGACGTTGCCGCGGGTGCGGATCGACCAGCTCATGGGCTTCGCCTGGAAGTGGCTCCTGCCGGCGTCGCTGCTCAACCTGTTCGTCACCGCGGCGGCGATCCTCGTCGTGAATCGGCCGTGAGCGTACCTTCGTGATCAATCTTCCGGGCCTCGGCATCGTCAAGGGCATGGGCCTGACGCTGAAGCGCTTCTTCGAGCCGAAGGCGACGATCAAGTATCCCGAGGTCAAGGCCGAAGTCCCGCACAAGTTCCGCGGCCGCCTCCAGCTTCTCTACGACGAGTGGGGCACGCTCAAGTGCGAGACCTGCTTCCAATGTGCCCAGGCCTGCCCGATCGAGTGCATCGACATGGGCGGCATCGACACGAAGGGCCGCTATCACGTCCATTGGGGCCCGCCCGAGACCTACGGCGAGCGGCGTGACGAGTCGGCTCTGCGGCGTTCGGGACGGACTGTCCCGGATCCGGCCTACGACCATTTCGAAGGGATCGATCCGACCGCCCTCAACGAGATCCTCGAAGAGTTCGACCACGATCCGAAGGACATGCTGCAGATCCTCGAGGCGACCCAGGCCGCCTACGGCCACTTGCCGGTCGCGGCGCTCAAGCTGATCAGCCAGAAGACGGGCGCCTGGTACGCCATGATCTACGGGACGGCGACGTACTACCGGCACCTCAGGATGGAGCCTCCGAGCGACGCGGCCCAGGCGTCGGAGATCGCCGATCGGCGGCCGACCGAGCTGACGTTCCTGGCCGGCCTCGACGCGTCCCTGACTGGCGGGGCGGGCAGGGGCCGACCCGGCCGACGTGTCGGCCGCGCGGGCAGCGGTCGGGCGCAGGCCTGAGCGGGTGACGACGCTTCTGCGGACTCCGAAGCGCTGGCCGTCGATCCTGCTCGCAAGGGCCGAGCCGGGCGGGCGGCGGTCGACGACGGCCACCGATCCTGCGGACGCGCTCGACAAGGCCGTCGCGGCCGGTGCGTTTCGCGGCCTCAGGCACGCGGTCCACGACCTCGGGCCGACGGGGACGATCGCCGAGATCACCGCGTCCGGCCTCCGCGGACGGGGCGGTGCCGGGTTCTCGACCGGCGAGAAATGGCGGTTGTGCGCGGACACCGACGCACCCCGGCGCTACGTCGTCGCCAATGGCTACGGCGCCGATCCATCCGCGCAGACCGACAGGACGCTGATGGAGGCGGATCCGTTCGGCGTCATCGAGGGCGTCGCGATCGCCGCATTCGCGGTCGAGGCGGACGAGGCATTCATCGCCGTCAGGGCCGAAGCCACGGAGACGATCCGCCGCCTCGAGGCCGCGATCGGGGCGGCCGAAGACGCCGGGCTGATCGGCCCCGGGATGCTGGGAGCCGGCCGCGGCCCGACGATCCGCGTGCGGACCGTTCAGGGCGCCTACATGCTCGGCGAGGAGACCGTGCTCCTGAAGGCGCTCGAAGGGAAGCGAGGCCAGCCGGAGCAGCGGCCGCCCCATCCCGCGGAGCGCGGCCTGTTCGGGATGCCGACCGTCGTCCAGAACGTGCAGACCCTCGCAGCGGTCGCCTGGATCCTCGCCAATGGCCGAGACAAGTTCGCCGCTGTCGGCTCGAAGTCAAGCCCGGGCACGATCCTCGTCGGGGTCCGGGGTCCGGCGGGCAGCGGCGTCGCCGAGGTTCCGCTGGGCACGCCGCTTCGCGAGATCGTCGCCCTCGCGGGTGAAGCCAAGGGCCTCAAAGCCGTCCTTGTCGGCGGGCCGTCGGGGGGCATCCTGCCGCCCGACCTGCTCGACACGCCGTACGAGTTCGACGCCCTCCGCGATGTCGGCGCCCACATCGGCTCGGGCTCCGTCGTCGTGGCCGACAAGCGTGCCTGCATCGTCGACCTGGCCCGGTTGCTGACCCGGTTCTGCGCCGACGAGGCCTGCGGCAAGACGATCCCGTGCCGCATCGGAACGCGCCGGATCAGCGAGATCGGCGACCGGATCGCGACCGGCCTGCCGCGCCCCACGGACCTCCAGCTCCTCGCCGACTTGTCGGCCGACGTCGTCGCGTCGGCCCTGTGCGACCACGAGCGGCTGGCGACACTTCCCTACTCCAGCGGGATGCGATACTTCCGATCCGAGCTCGACGAGCACATCCTCCGCAGCAACTGCCCTGCCGGCGTCTGTCGCCCGATCGCGGTCGCGGCTGGCGCGGCCAATTGAGAGACATGGCCGACCTGATCACCCGACCCGAACGAGCCGAACTCGAGCCGATCGCCGACACGGTCGCCGAGCGCCTTCTAACGACCCAGTCGCCGCAGCGGCCGCAGTCGACGCCCCGCATCAGGATCGAGGTCGACGGGCGCGTCGTCGAGGGCTTCGAGGGCCAGACGATCCTCGAGGTGTGCCGCGACAACGGGATCGAGATCCCGACGCTGTGCTACGAGCCGAAGCTGCCGGGCTTCGGGGCGTGCCGGATGTGCGTCGTGGACGTCGAGGGCACTGAGCACCCGCCGATCAGCTGCTCCCAGCGCGCCGAGCCCGAGATGGTCGTCAAGACCCAGACCGAGGAGGTCCGCCGGCTGCGGGCGACGAATTTGGAGCTGATCTTCTCGGACCACAACGCCTACTGCCTGCCGCCCTGCCAGAACAAGTGCCCGAGCCACATCGACATTCCGGGCTTCCTGAAAGCCAACGCGGAGACCAACTGGCGGGAGTCGACCCGGATCTTCAAGCGGACGATCCCGTTCCCGTCCGTCCTCGGGCGAGTCTGCCCCGCGCCGTGCGAGGAACACTGCCGGCGCGACGAGGTCGACGAGGCGATCGCGATCCGGGACAGCCACCGCTACGCTGGCGACCAGGTCATCAAGTCGATGCTCGACGACGGCGTAGACCCGCCGGTGCCGTTCGAGCTCCAGCCGAAGACCGGCCGCCGCGCCGCGGTCATCGGGTCGGGACCGGCGGGGATGGCGGCCGCCTACTACCTCCTCATCAGCGGCCACGACGTGACGGTCTACGAGCGCGACCCGGCCCCCGGCGGGATGCTCCGCTACGGGATCCCGCAGTACCGCCTGCCGAAGATCGAGGTCCTGGAGGCCGAGTACGAGTCCGTGACGCGGCTGGGCGGCCGGATGGTCTGCGACCAGG
>JANMPL010000519.1:0-2086 GCA_031369845.1 Chloroflexota bacterium | reverse complement strand
CCCGAATCGTCGGGGTCTCCTGCTGGCAGGGCGGGCACCAAGTCGCCCAGAACACAACCCAAACCGGCTTGCCGGCGAAGTCGGCGAGGCGGATCTGTCGGCCGTCGAGATCGGTCAGCCGAACCTCCTGGTCGCCGTTCTTGCCGGTGAAGTCCGGGGCTCGCTGGCCGAGCTGGAGACCCTCGGTTTCGGCCGAGATCCGGTAAAAGCTGGCGCCCGGCTGGATCGTCGTGGGGGCGGCAGTTCCAATCGGGCGCGTGGCGACGAAAAGCACGACCGCGGCACCGACGACAATCGCGTTGAGCAGCCCGATGTGCCGGGCGGTGAATGGACCGATCACCGTCCGCCGCGCCGGCCGCGATGCATCAGGCGGGGAGGTCTCGACCGTAGGTTGGCCGTCATCGGGGGCGGGCGGGTCGACCGGATCGGCCTTCGTCGGCGCGCTCGTATACTCGCTCATACCACAGGCAGTGTAGTAGTTGAACGTGGGAGAGGTCTCATTGCGCTCGGCCGGGATAGCAGGCGTCGCCGCTTCCATCCTCAGCGTCGCGGTCCTCGTCGTTGTCGCGGTCGCTCTTCCGCTCGGGCCCCCCGACCCTCCGCCAGGCTCCACGGCGCCCTCCTCGACGCTCGTCGCGGCAGGAGGTTCGGCGCTACCTACGCCTGCACCGACGACACCGGGAGCAACGCCCACCGAAACGACACAACCGCCGTCACCGACCTCCATCCCGAAGACGGGCATCGACGCCGGTCAGCTCGCGCCCGACTTCGAGCTGCGAACACCGGAGGGCGAGCGGGTCCGCCTGTCCGACTTTCGAGGCCGACCGGTCTGGCTCAACTTCTGGGCGCCGTGGTGCCCCGCCTGCCGGACCGAGATGCCGAGGCTCGAGGGGTTCTTCGTCGAGCATCAGGACGACGGCCTCGTGATCCTCGGGGCGGGGGTACGGGACTCGCCGGCGAGCATGCGCGCGTATGCGGGTGAGGTCGGGGTCACGTACCCGATCGTCGTCGATGGCGACGGCGCTGTGGCGAACACGTACCAGGCGCTGGCTCTACCGGTGCACTACTGGATCGACCGCGACGGAATCGTGCGCGACTGGGCGTTCGGCGAGCTCCCGCCCGACCTGCTCGCGTCGTCGCTCCAGTCGATCCTGAAGCCATCCGCACCTTGAGACGACCCTCGGGCCGGACCGCGATGGTCATCGCCGGCGCCGCCGCCGGGTTGTTGATCCTTGCCGTCGCGGTCCTTCGGCCCTTTTCGCCCGGCAATCCGGTGTCCTGGGCGCGGCTCGGCACCCAGGACGTGCACTCGCTCGCCTTCGCGCCAGGGTCGACCGAGCGCCTCTACTTCGGGCACCACGGGGGCATCCTCGAAACGCAGGACGGCGGCCGGACCTGGACTCCCCTCCCCGTTGCGGCGGACGCCATGGGCATGCGCCCCGCCGCGGACGGCTCGATCGTCATCGCCGGCCACGAGGTGTTCGTCGGGAGCTCCGACGGCGGGCAGACCTGGGCGCGGATCGCGGCCGACCTTCCCAACATCGACATCCACGCGTTTGCCCGCGACCCGCTCGACCCCCGTCGGATGTGGGCCTACCTCGCCGAGGGCGGTGTCTACGAGTCAGCCGACGGCGGGTCCCACTGGACGAAGGTGTACGACGGGCACATCCCGTTCATGGCCGCCACGACCGACCGTTCGTCGGTGGCGCTCGTCGGGGTCGAGCCGTTCCAGGGCTTCGCCCGGAGCGCCGACGGTGGCCGCACATGGAGCCCGGTCTCCCAGCCGGAGGCGTTCCCGACCTACAGCATCGCGGCGACCCAGGACGGACGCGTCGTCGCGCTCGGCGTCTCGGACGGCCTGCTCCGCTCGGAGGACAGCGGGGCGACTTGGACGACCATCAAGCTTCCGGAACCGGCCTTCGCCATCGCCTTGTCCGACGACGGACAGACGATGGCGGTCGTGACCCGGACAACCGACGTCTACCGCTCGGACGACGGGGGGCGTACCTGGCCGGGACCGTGATCTCAGTCAGGGAGCCGGACCAGTGCGAATTTACTGCGAACCGATCACGCGGCCTTTCGACCG
>JANMPL010000492.1:0-1790 GCA_031369845.1 Chloroflexota bacterium | reverse complement strand
CCACAAGTTGCCGTCGTTTCTGCCCGATGGCCGGCACGTCCTGTTCTACGCGCAGGGGACGCCGGACACCGCGGGGATCTTCCTGGGGACGCTCGACGCGCCCGACACGCACCGGCTGACGGCGGCCGACACGGCGGGCGTCTTCCTGCCGTCGGTGCGTAGCACGGGGCCTGGGTCCGCCGAAGCTCGCACCGCGAGCGAAAGCGGATGGCTCCTGTGGGTGCGCGCCGGGCGGCTCGTGGCCCAGCGCCTGGACCTGGCCCAGGCGAGGCTCACTGGCGACCCGGTGACCCTGGCCGATCCGGTAGTGGTCGATACGACGTTCAATGTCGCCGCGGTGTCGGTCTCGGCGAGCGGGTTGGTGGCGTACCGCACGGACGCGGGCCACCGGCGGCAACTCACCTGGGTGGAGCGGTCGGGAAAGGCGCTCGGCCTGCTCGGCGCGCCCGATGAGAGTGGTCTGAACAACCCCAGCGTGTCGCCCGATGGCCAGCGGGTGGCGGTGAGCCGCACGGTGCAGGGCAACACGGACCTCTGGCTGCTGGACGGCCCCCGCACGAGCCGGCTCACCTTCGACGCGCCACGCGACGAATTTCCTATCTGGTCTAGCGACGGCCGCCGGATCGTGTTTGCCTCGAATCGGACGGGCCCCCGCGACCTCCACCTGAAGGTGGCCAGCGGCGCCGGTGCGGAGGAAGGGCTCGTGGCCTCCCCGCAGACCAAGGTCGCCACCGACTGGTCCGCGGCCGGCCGGTTCCTGCTCTATTACAGCATCGACCCACAGACGAACCGGGACGTCTGGGTGCTCCCGCTCGAGGGGGATCGCACGCCGTGGGTGTTTCTGAAGACTCCTTTCGACGAACGCAACGGCACGTTCTCGCCGGACGGACGCTGGGTGGCTTACCAGCCCAACGAATCGGGGCGCGATGAGATCTACATCCGGCCGTTTGCGGAGCCTGCGGCCGCCGGCGCGGGCGCTACAGCGGCGGGCGGGCAGTGGCAGGTCTCGACGGCGGGTGGCGTCTTTCCGCGCTGGCGGCGCGACGGCACGGAGCTCTACTACCTTGCGCCTAACGGCGCGATGATGGCGGCGCCGATCACGCTCACCGGGGCCGTGCTTGCGCCGGGCGCGCCGGTGGCGCTCTTTCCCGCGCGCATCGTCGGCGGCAGCACGGACGATGGCCAGGGCCGGCAATACGACGTGACCCGCGACGGGCGCTTCCTCATCAACACGGTGCTCGACGAGGCGGCCGCGCCGATCACGCTGATTCTCAATTGGCGCCCGCCGGCAAGTAAGTAAGTAGCGCCGCGGGCGATACAAGGTCCTCGTATTCTCGTACGTCGCTAGTGTTGACCGAGTGACCCTGTGGACGACGATTGGCCCGACGCGATACTGTTCGCACCGCCCCAGGACTTGCGCGCTCTATAATGGCGCCGTGGCGCAACCCATGTCCGGACCACGGATGGCGGTGCTCTCGGCCGACACCACGGCCGACATCGAGCAACGCCAGGTCGACGCGTGGCGGCGCCTCTCGTCGGTTGAACGCCTGCGGCTCGTCAGCGACACCACTCGCGCGGTGACGGCCCTGGCACTGGCCGGGATCCGCCGTCGCCATCCCCAGGCCTCGGATCGCGAGTGCTTCCTGCGCCTGGCCGCCATTCGGCTCGGCGTCGACACGACGCGGCAGATCTACCCCGATGCTGCCCACCTGCCTGATCTCCGCGGGCTGTGCTGAACGACCCCGTCGCGGTCGCGCTCAGCGTGGCGCAGATCCTCGAAGCGAGCGGAC